>PMMB01000310.1 GCA_003165495.1 Gammaproteobacteria bacterium
ACCGGGATGACTCCGGAGACCTTGTTGCCCGCGCGTTGCGCCTTGCGATACGTAATGGAGATCAAGGAATGCGGCGGCAGCGGCGGTCCCACCTGCTCAAAGCCGATGACACCGGCGGCGAGGCGAGCTCCGGTATAAGCGAACACATCGCGACCATGGAAGGTGTGTGAGTCTTCGGAGCCCGGACGACGATTGACGCGTTCGTCGATCCGGCGCAGGCCCTCGATGCCGTCACGTTCGGCGACCAGCGACAACAGACCGTTGTTCGGCCCGACGAAATAATGGCCGGTGCGCGTCTTGAGTACGACCGAGAGGCGTTGCGTTCCCACGCCGGGATCGACGACGGCGACGAAAACCGTGCCCTCGGGCCAGAACTGTTCGGCCTGATAGAGCCGGTAGGCGCCGACGAAAATGCTCGGATTTTCGTGGCTCAAGTCGGATATCAACAAGTCCTGCGACACGCCGTACGCGACGCCCTTCATGGCGGACACGGCACCGTCTTGCGTCCCGAAATCAGTCAACAGGACCAATGGCGTTCGCGCCTGCGCCAGCGCAGACAAAAACACCAGGCCGATGAGCGCGCGGCGTACGGTGACTATCGCAGTGGCAGCGGCAATGGCGGCTCTTGCCTCGCGATCTGATGCGCCAGGGGCGCTGCGACCCCCAAACGATCCGCCGACGCGGCCGACATCAGCGCACTTTTGATGAAGGGGTTGGCAATTGCTTGACCGCCGGCCAGAAGCTGCTTGGCGAGCGCGCCGCTCAAGTATTGGTACACCGGTGTCGGAAACAGTGCTTGGGTAATGAGGCCCGCAAATTGCTTTGGATCGGCGCCCGCGGCTTGGACCACGGTGAGCGCGTCGCGCAGACCCTCGACTACGCAGGCCATCAAAAAGCTGGCGGCGGCCTTCACGACATTGGCGGTCACCGGGTCACTGCCGATCACGTCGACTCGACCGAGTACCTTGAGGGCAGGGCGGCAACGCTCGATCACGGCGGCATCGCCGGCCGCCGCGATATACAACCTTCCCGATTGCGCGGCCTCCGGCGGCCCAAACACCGGAGCGGAGACATAGCTTTGTCCGTATTGGCGATGAGCGGCGGCCAGGCGCGCCGCCAGGGTGTCGCTGATCGTGCTCATACCGGCGTGCGCGAGTCCGGGGCGGCCCATGGTGAGAAACCGACCGTCCCGCCAAAATAATTGCTCGATGGCCTCATCGTCGGAAACCATGCTGATGAGCAGATCGACGTCACAGGCTTGTTCCGCCGTGTCGGCGACTTCTACGCCATCTTGCAACAACGCATCGGCACGGCAGCGGGTCCGATTGAAACCGATCACGCTGAATCCCGCCTGTGCGAGACGCCGCGCCATCGGCTGCCCCATACTTCCTAGCCCAAGGATGCCGAGGCGCATTGTCTATTTCTGCGGTTCCAAGGGATAGGTGCGCGGGGCTTCCGCGCTCGGCGCTGCACCGTTGGGCGTCTGCGCGGTCGAGGTTGCCGGCATATCGGCCTGCGGTGCCGGTGACCCTCGTACCGCTGTGTGAGTTGCCTGCGCCAATCTTTCCAGGAAACGCTGTGCCGTCGCCGGCGGGGCCGGTGCCTGGCCCGAGAATATCTCGCTGGCCGTCACGCCGCTCTTGCCGTACAGCGCGCCGTTGGCCTTGTGGTCGATCGAGATGTGGCTCCCGTCCAGCGCGATGCCGACAAACGCGCCCCGGGTCCGCGCATAGGAATAAATTTCCGCATTGAAACCCATGTCGGTCGCTGCCGAGCCCTGCCGCCCGACCGGTCCGGTGGCAACCGACGCGTCCGCGCCCAATGTCAACTTGCCTCCGGCAATGCCTTCGATGCCGGTCTTGGTGGTGAATACCAAAATGATGTCGGAGGACTGCGCCCCAATCTGAGCGCCCCAGCTACCGCCGGTCAGCGAGACGAGAGCCGGATTGCTCCAGGGCGACGTCAATTTGTCGCGCACCACGAGCACACCGTTGCCGTGGCGGCCGCCGAATATAAATGCCACCTTGGTGACATCGGGTATCACAGCGATTCCATAGGCACGGGAGAGCAGCGCATCCGGTATCCGCTGATCCGGCATGGCCTGCACCTCTTCCAGCACTTCGGTTGCAGTGAGTAGGCGACCCTCCTCGCGCGCGCCGGCGTGTGCAATATTTACAATTGCCGCGGTGGCGAGGATTGTCGAGAAAAACAGGGGAGAGGCGATTTGTTTTCGTACGGACATCAAGGCTCCTAGAAATTAGGGTATTACGCCGTCATAGCGGGGCGGACCCCGTGCCGACCGGATAGTTCCGCAAGCTTACCGCTTGTCAGGCGCCGCGAGAACCCGTGCGGCCTCTGCATCGCGGTGATGCGCGCGGTAATACTCGACGAGCCAAGTGGTTGCTTGCTGTGTTGCGGGATGCTGAGGACCCACCGATGCCAACAGTTTGGAGCGTGCTGCGCTCAGCATGGGTTCACCCTCTGCGGCCTTGTCGCGAGCGATCAGCGTCCAGCCCAAACTCGCCTCGCTGCGCGCGACACGCCAGCTATCAGGGCCCGCCAATCCCATATTCATGTCCAACGCGGTACGAAGCTCGGCTTCGGCGGCTGCCGGGGAGCCGCGTCGCAGCAGCACTTCGCCCAGAAGTTGGTGTGTGGAGGCAACATACAGATGACGCGCGGGCAGTGCCTTGGCGTAGACGGCAAGCGCTTGGCGGGCGTCGGCTTCCGCAGTCGGCAAGTCATTGGCTTTCAAAAACAGATTTGCCAGGGCATCGAGGTAGTACCCGGTCATATAGTGGCTCGAGCCGAGCCGATCGCGAGGGATTTTCAACGCGGTCTGAGTCGCTGCAATGGCACGGGCGGTGTCGCCCTCTCGATCGTAGAGAATGCCCAAATCTGCTTCGATGGCTGCGATGTTTGGGTTGTCGGCTCCGAATACGTTGTGCTCGATTTGCAGGGCCTCGTTCAGCACTTGCTCGGCCTCTACGTATTTTTCGCGCTGTGTGAGTATGTAGCCCAAGGTCGCCAAGGCGGCTGCGTTATCAGGATGGTTACGACTGACCGTCGCCTGGAATATGCTCAGCGCTTCGCGTTGATAATGTTCGGCCAGGGGATAATCGTCCATCCACAACGCCGCCATTGCGAGACCGTTCAGGGTCGCGGCCACCTGCAGATTCTGATTGCCGATCGTGGCCCGGTAGATATTGAGTGCCTTACCGAATAATTGGGCGGCACGTGCGGGATCGCTCTTGGCGTCGATCGCAAAGTGTCCAAATTGCACCAAGATATCTGCGGTCTGGGTCGCGTGAGAGTCGCCGCCGTTCGACGATAAGGCCACGGCTTGATCCAGATACCCTTCCGCGGAAATCAAGTGACCGGCATCGGTCAATGCACGCGCCAAATTCGCCAACGCCACGGCAACATGGCCGTTGTCGAGCGGGCGTTCCTGACGACGTATGGCCACCGCCTGCTCGAACAATGGGATTGCTCGTTCGCTCAAGCCTTGGCGCCGATAGGCGAGGCCGATGCTTTCGAGAAGCTGGGCGCGTACTTCCGGCTGCAGGGTCAAGTTGCCCGAGATTTTTTCTGCGCCACGATCGAGCAGATCCTTGGCAGTCGGCTCTTTACCCTGAGAATTGAACGGATCGGCTTGCGAGAAGACGTCCACCAAAAACGCCGACACCAGTTGCGCTCGATCGCGCTCTTGGGCGGTAGCGTCACGGGCCAATTCAATGCGATGATTCTCCCAGAACATGACGCCCGCGAAGAGCGCAAGACCCAGGAACGCGGCGGCGACGCCGGCTACCGCCAATAGATGTCGCCGCAGAAACTTGGCGCTGTTGTAGCGCCAATCTCCCTGTCTTGCGCGCACGGGCTGGCCGAGCAGGTGTCGATTTAGATCATCCGCCAGCGCTTCCACCGACGGGTAGCGCCGGTCCGGTTCTTTGCGCATCGCCATTGCGATGATGGCGTCCAAATCGCCGCTTAAGCGCGCGCGCAGCCGCTGTGGCGAGAGTCCGCGGCGATCCGAGATTCGGCTGCGGTCGGCATCCTTTTCACCGTTCAATTTGGAGATCACCATCTGGCTCGGCCGCACCGGATCGTCCATGCAGATGGCGCGCTCCAGCTGCAACTGGCTATAGCTCAGCAGCCGATACGGCGAACGGCCGGTCACTAGCTGATACAGCAACACACCGAGCGCGTAGATGTCCGTGGCCGTGGTGATCGGCCGGCCGAGTACTTGTTCGGGCGCCGCGTTCTCGGGAGTCAGGATCCGTTCCTGAAGCCGTGTCACCGGCAGAGTGTGCGAAAGACTCTCGGGCGCGAGCAGCTTCGCGATGCCGAAATCAAGCAGCTTTGGCGCGCCTTCGTCGGTGACAAAGATATTCGAGGCCTTGATGTCCCGGTGTACCACCAGATTGCGATGCGCATACTGCACCGCCGCGCATACTTGAATGAACAGTTCGAGCCGTTCCCGAACGAACAATGTGCGGCTATCGCAATACGCGTCTATGGACACACCGTCCACGTGTTCCATCACGAGATACGGCGTTCCGTCCTCGAGATCGCCGCTGTCGATCAATCGCGCGATCGACGGGTGATCGAGGGTGGCAAGGATATGCCGCTCGCTATGCAGCCGGCTGCGCAATCGAGGGTGCAGCGTCGCGTACTGCAAAACCTTGATGGCGACAGTTTGCTGATACTGCGAGTCGTCGCGTTCGCCGCGATACACGGTGCTCATGCCACCGTGTCCGAGAATGGACACCACGCGATACGGACCGACGCGCGTTCCTATCAATCGGTCCTGGTGGTTCTCCAACAGCGATTCCGCGGCTTCGCCGATCGCATGCAACAAGAGGTCTTCGCGCCTGGCATCAGAGTCGAGCAATGATTCGACGGACGTGCGCAGTTCCGTGTCTTCGCCGCAGGCGCTCGCCAATCGCGCCGCACGCTCGCCGGCGCCTGCGTCGATCAGTTGCTCGAACAGCGACTGAATCTGCTGCCAGCGTGCGCGCGGAATCATGCAGGCCGGCTGCCGTCGATTTCATTGAGCAACCAGGCGCGCGCGAGCCGAATATCGCGATGGACCGTCGCGGCCGACGTGCCTACCGCGGCGGCGATTTGGTCGTAGGTCAAGCCGCCGAAATAGTGCAACTCGATGACCTGGGCCAAGCGAGGTTCCATCTGTTGGAGTCCCTCGAGGGCATCATCGAGCGCGACGACGTCGAAGTCCATCGGCAGTATCGCGCCCGTGTCTTCGGCAATAAAATCCCTGGCGCCGGCGTTGCGCTTTATTCGTGAGCGTGATTTTGCATGGTCGACCAACACGCGCCTCATGAGGCGCGACGCCAGTGCGAAGAAATGACCGCGATCCTGCAGTGCGACATTGGCTTGTATCAACCGCAGGAAGGCTTCGTGAACCACCGCCGTCGCCTGCAAAGTGTGGCTGCCACGCTCCGCACGCATGTAGTTGCGGGCCAGTCGCCGCAGTTCGTCGTATACCAGGGGCGTCAATCGATCCAGCGCCTGCGGATGGCCCGATCGCCATTCGGTCAGTAGCTGCGTGAAATTGGCCGGGACTTGCATCGTCGTTCTCTCACCGTCACGGAATGATCTTGGCCGCCGAATCAGGTTTTCCCCTAAGCATACATCGCCGTGGCAAGTGAGGGGATTCTGGTCTTTGTGTCGCTTTTAACTTATGTAGGGAGGCGTCCTGCGGCAACCTGCGTTGCCGCGCCCATTAACAACACATTTGGAGCAATCATGATGAAAGTAAGTCTAATCGCTTTGGTCGCCGGCTGCGCAGTGGCCGGTTCCGCTTTTGCATTGACGGACACGCCGCCGGCGAGCCCGCCGCATGCTGTGGTCATGGATACCCCGCCGGCGAGCCCGCCGCATGCTGTGGTCATGGATACCCCACCGGCCAGTCCGCCGCATGCCGTGGTCATGGATACCCCGCCGGCCAGTCCGCCGCATGCCGTGGTCATGGATACCCCGCCGGCCAGTCCGCCGCATCAAATCTAGTCGCAGGGAGATAGGAATGTATCGCCGAAAAGTGATGGTGGCGGCCGCAGCGGTATTCGCTATGGGCGTCGGGCTTGCGGCACAACCGACATCGCCGCGCGCAGATTGGGGTGCAGGTGTGCCGCAGCAGCGATCGCATTGGGTTCCCGGCACGAATGCGTTGATGTCGGCCTATGACTCGAGTCTTTCGATTCTGACACCCCCACGATAGGGGCCGGACAGGGGTCGTTCTTCAAATTCGAGGCTCCGTGATAACGGGGCCTCGGATTGGCGCGTGCGGTAAACTAACGGGCATGATCAACCGGGTGCCCCTTGCCTAATATCCTTGTCATTGCTCATCGCGGCGCCAGCGGCGAGCGACCGGAACACACGATCGAGTCCTATCGGCTGGCGATCGAGGAAGGTGCCGATTACATCGAGCCAGATTTAGTCATGACTCGCGACGGCGTGCTCATTGCGCGGCACGAGAATGAGATCGGGGGCACCACCGACGTTGCACAACATCCGGAGTTCGCTACACGGCGCCGCACCCAGATCATCGACGGCGAAACCATGACGGGGTGGTTCAGCGAAGATTTCACCATCGCGGAGATCAAGACTCTGCGTGCTCGGGAACGCCTACCGGCGTTGCGCCCGCAGAACTGCGCCTTTGACGGACAATTCACGGTCCCCACATTTGATGAAATCATGCAATTGGCGACCGATGCCAATCGGCGGCGCGGCGGTGCCCGAAAGATCGGCGTGTACCCGGAGACCAAGCACCCGGCCCATTTCGCTGGGATCGGCTTGCCGCTCGAACTGGCCGTCCTTAATGCCTTGCAGCGCCACGACTATGTCGCGGACGGCAGCCCGGTGTTCATTCAGTCGTTCGATCCGCGCAATCTGCGGCAATTACGCGGCATGACCCGACTGCCCTTGGTGCAACTGCTGGAACACGAACTGGGTGACTTGGGTGAGATTGCAAATTACGCCGATGGGATCGGCATCGCGAAGTCTCTGGCGAGCGCCGAAGGAGTACGTGCGGCACATGCCGTGAATCTCAAGGTCCATGTGTGGACTTTTCGCGCCGAGAATGAGTTTCTTCCCGACGATTTGAAGGTCGGCGACTCGCCTGCGGCGCATGGTGATCTTGATGCCGAAATTCAGCGGTTTCTGAGTCGCGGCATCGACGGCTTCTTCGTTGATTTTCCTGCAGTAGGCGTACGGGTACGAGACGCTTACATCTCTGGGGTCCAGGACTTGCACCAGCCGCTGACCGAGACCAGCTTGCCGGGGAAGAGACTGCACGGACGGTAGTTATTGCCGGCGCTTCCCTGGAGTAGCAGGCAGTTCTCGCAAGTCGATCCCTTCACGAAGCCCGGGTACTTCTTGACGTCTACTTGAGCGGCGTTTTCGACGTAACCCAACGCGACCGCGGCCGGGTCTTTCATGTCGAGTCGCTCAGGCGCAGCACTCCGTGTCCGGCGCCAGGGCAAAGCGGCAGACAAGCCGGCGGCCCAACTCAAGTTCTTGATTATCTCGCGACGCGACACGTTCATACTTTATTATATGCGGAAATTCGAGTCCGCACTTTATCGGGTCAGAAGAACATAGATATATAGACCTGGTAAATCATCGCGTCGAAGGCGTACAGCGGTTCTGTGCCGGGCGGGTAGCCGTTGTTGAAGTTGTAGTCCTTTATATTTCTAAAGTCTTTGTATTTGAATTGAATTCGGGTCACGTCAAAGCTGGCGGTGGCGCGCTTGAAGATCAGGAAACCCTCCGGCGCGAAGGCCCAGGTGACCTTCCCATCAATGGTGTTATTGGTCGATGCCGCGAGATTCTGGTCGCGAGCCTCGAAGTTCTGCGAGTTCGCGAAGGGAAACAAGTCGCTGTAGAACGTGGCGTGATTCTGGCTGTAATGCCGGAGCCGCCCTTCGAAGATGAACATGTTGGAGACGGGCTGCGTGTAGCCCAACTCGATGGTGTTCGCGCGAATGCCCCAGGTGTCGCTGAAATACCGGTACGACACGGACGCCGCCGCGCGATACGGTAGATAGTACTTCGCGCGTCCCTCCACCGCCGTGCTGGTGCGAGTGTTGGGATAGACCTGGGAACCGAACGAATACCCTACTAGCGGCACCGTGGGATCGAAGTAACGAATGGAGCGGTACGGGTTGCTCAAGAGCCCCTGGTCCGTAATGACTTCCAGGGTCATTCCTGCGATCAGATTTTTGGTGATGACCTGCGACAGTCCGCCTTCGTAGCTGCGGCTCTGTGCGTGTCCCAGCCAATCGATGATCGGTGCATAGTTTTTCCCGTTGTTTTCACCCACTTTATTCCGGCTGTCCGTAAATCCGAGCGTTACGGTGGTCAAATCGCCGAACATGTCCTGGCTCAATGAGAAATGCGTCGTGTTGGAGATGTAGTCGCGCTCGGTGCTATTGGTGTACGAGAGGTTGTACTGAGTCTTGTCGTGGATGTAGTCGACCGAGAGTGTCTTTTGCTTGCGCTCGTCCTCG
>PMMB01000213.1:0-17238 GCA_003165495.1 Gammaproteobacteria bacterium
AGGTACTCGATGACGGTCGTGCCCTTGCGGATCCGTCGCGCGGCGAACACGCCGTACCCATGGATGGGGGAATATCGCACTTCAAATAAGGGAGTGCGGCGGCGCTGCGGAATTTTTTTCATACGGCGATGGGGGCTTTGATGGCAGCGTGATAGTGGTANNGAATCACCAGCTTCGGCAGCGGGTACGGCGCGCGAGTCAGCTGCAAATCGGCCTGTTCCAAGTGATTCAGGTACAGATGGCAATCGCCGCCCGTCCAGATGAACTCGCCGACCTTAAGATCGCATTGCTGCGCCAGCATGTGCGTCAGCAACGCGTAGGAGGCGATATTGAAGGGCACGCCGAGCAGAGCATCGGCGCTGCGCTGGTACAGTTGACAGGACAATTCGTTGTCCGCGACATAGAACTGGAACAAGGCGTGACATGGCAACAGCGCCATCTGATCCAATTCCCCGACGTTCCACGCGCTCACGAGGATGCGCCGCGAGTTCGGATTGCTTTTCAGTTGCTCGACCACACGCGCCAGCTGATCGATCGTACGGCCATCGAATGTCGGCCAACTGCGCCACTGTTTGCCGTACACCGGTCCCAAATTCCCGTCTTTGTCCGCCCATTCGTCCCAAATGCTGACGCCGTGTTCGCGCAGATATTGGACGTTGGTGTCGCCGGTGAGAAACCACAAGAGTTCGTGGATGATCGATCGCAGGTGCAATTTCTTGGTCGTCACCAGCGGAAACCCGTCCGCGAGATCGAAGCGCATTTGATAGCCGAATACGCTCAACGTGCCGGTGCCCGTGCGATCGTCCTTGCGAGCGCCGTGCTGTCTGATGTGGCGCAAAAAATCGAGATACTGCCGCATTAAGCTTTCACTGCACCTAAATTGCCGGTCGCCGCGTTACGCCGATAGGCATAAATCATCATCCCCGCGCCGATGAAAATCATCGGCGTCGTCAACAGCATGCCCATGGTGAGCCATTGACCGATCAAGTAACCAATATCCGCATCGGGCAGGCGCACCCACTCGACCGTAAAGCGGGCGCACCCGTAGAGGAGCAGGAACAGACCGGTCGGCGCCAGTCGCGGCCGCGGCTTAAGCGTGAACCACCACAGCGCCGCGAACAACAGCAGTCCTTCAAGGCTTGCTTCATAGAGTTGCGAGGGATGCCGGGCGATCAGCACGCCCGAAGGCGTAGGCACGCCGAAGCCCCANNGCCAGGAGGCCGAGGCCCGGCAGGGGTGCCAGGAAATCGAGCACATCGGCAATTCGCTTGCGCTTGGCGCGCGCGAAGACGCCCGCCGCGGCCAGCACGCCGGTCATCCCGCCGTGAAAGGACATGCCGCCGTCCCAGATATGAAACACGTTCAGCCAATTCTCGGCGATCACGTCATGGCCGTAAAAAATACACCAACCGACCCGGCCGCCGATGATGACGCCGATGGCGCAATAAAAAATGAGGTCATCGATATCGAGCGCAACCCAAGTCGACCCGGGTTGCCGAGAGCGGTATCGCGCCAGCCACCAAGCGGCGACGAATCCGATCAGGTACATGAGGCCGTACCAGTGGACCCGCAGAGGTCCAAAGCCGAATATGGGTCCGATCGAGATGGCGATGGGGTTTATATGCGGGTAGGTCAGCATGCGTGCTACTTTAGACTCTCGTTAACCCGACAGAAATAGGCCTTCAGATATCTGGTTTCGGGGATGGCCGGATGCACCGGGTGGTCCGGCGCCTGGCCGCCCATTTCCAGGATCTGCAGGTGTTTGTCCGCCCCCCTTGCCGCCTTGGCAATGGCATCCTGCAAGTCCTCGGGGCTCACGTGATAGGAACACGAGCATGAGACCAGGATGCCGTCATCGGATATCACCTGCATTGCCAGCTGGTTCAAGCGCTTGTACGCAGCGAGCGCCTTGGGTTGTTCCTTCTTGCGTTTGGCAAAGGCCGGCGGATCGATGACGACGATATCGAATCGAGCGCGGTTTTTCGCCAAATCCTCCAGTACGTCGAAGGCATCGCCCCTGACCGTAGTGAGTTTGCAGCCATTGCGTTCATTGACGCCATTGCGTTGGGCATTGCTCGCGGCCAATTCGAGCGCGGCCGCAGAACTGTCGACGCACAGCACCTCGCTCGCACCGCTGTGCGCCGCACGCACGCCCCAGGCGCCGACATAGCTGAACACATCCAGCACGCGCGCGCCCTTCCGTATGTATTTTACGAGGGCCCGCCGGTTGGCCGCCTGATCGAAGAACCATCCGGTCTTCTGTCCCTCGGCCAGGGGCGCCTGAAATTCGAGATCGTCCTCCAAGACCTGCCCCAAGTCGTCGAACTTAGGCGTAGCGGCCTCCACGTAGCTGGGTAGGCCCTCCATTTCGCGCGCGGAGCTGTCATTCTTGAAGAGCAGCGCTTCCGAACGCAAGACTTGCTCCAAGGCTTGTTGAATCTGGGGTTTGAGCGTTTCCATCCCGGCGGTCCCGATCTGCACGACGCAGGCAGAACCGTAACGGTCGATCACCAAACCCGGTAACCCGTCGGACTCGCCGTACACCAAACGATAATAAGGCTTTGGATACAAACGCTCGCGTAAGCTCAGCGCCGCCCGGATGCGTGTCGCCAGCCAAGCCACGTCGGGACGCTTCCACGTTTCCAGCATGCGCGCGCTGATCAGAGACTGCGGATTGACGTAGGCCAGTCCCAATGCCCGGTCGTTGTGCGCCAGCACGCGCACCAACTCGCCCGCCTTGAACTTCGTCAGCGGTGTTTGCTGAGTATCAACCTCGTTGCTGAAGATCCACAGATGTCCCGCGTGCAGACGGCGATCCTCGTTACGTTTCAAGCGCAGGGCGGGCAGCTCTGCCACATTACTAGAGTCGGACATGAGAAGTACTTCAGCTATATTGGGGCGCATTCTAACTGACGCGGAGCTGTAACATGCAGCGCAATCGCCTTGCCGCGGAAACCAGCCCGTACTTGTTGCAGCATGCGGACAATCCCGTGGATTGGTATCCCTGGGGCGAGCAGGCTCTGCTCGCGGCCAAGCAGGACAACAAGCCGATTCTATTGTCCATCGGCTATTCGGCCTGCCATTGGTGCCATGTCATGGCGCACGAATCTTTTGAAGACCCCGCCACTGCCGCATTGATGAATCAGTTGTTCGTCAACATCAAGGTGGATCGCGAAGAGCGGCCGGACTTGGACAAGATTTACCAGGTGGCGCAGCAGCTGATCACTCATGGTTCCGGCGGCTGGCCGCTGACCATGTTCCTCACGCCGGGCGAACAAGCGCCCTTCTTCGGCGGCACGTACTTTCCAAAGGAGCCTCGCTATGGGATGCCGGCGTTCAGCGATCTGCTGCGGCGCGTGGCCGACTACTATCGCGAACACGGCGCAGAGATCGCCAAGCAAAACGAGCAATTGAAACTCGCGTTCGCGGGACTTGCGCCGGAACCGGCGGCCGCGGGTGTCACGCTGGACGAGTCGCCTCTGCGCGAGGCGCGCGCGGCCCTCGAGCGATCATTCGACGCAGGTTTCGGCGGCTTCAGCCAAGCCCCTAAATTTCCGCACCCCGGCAGTATCGAGCGCTGCATGCGGCATTGGTATGGCACATCGACTCAGCCCAGCCCGGATCTCAAGTCGCTATACATGGCGAGCCTCACATTGACGCGCATGGCCGAGGGCGGAATCTACGATCAACTCGGCGGCGGATTCTCACGCTATTCCGTCGATGGCCATTGGATGATTCCGCACTTCGAAAAAATGCTCTATGACAATGGTCAATTGCTATGCGAATTCTCGCGAGCGTCGCTTGCGACGGGCGAGGCGCTGTATGCGCGAATCGCCGGTGAAACCGCGGATTGGGTGCTACGCGATATGCACTCGCCCGCAGGCGGTTTTTATTCCAGCCTCGATGCGGACTCCGAAGGCCGTGAGGGGAAATTTTATGTGTGGACGCCATCCGAAATCCAAGCGCTGCTGACGCCGCAAGAATATGCCGCGTTTTCACGCCGTTTCGGTTTGGATCGGAGCGCCAATTTTGAGGGCGAATGGCATTTGCACATCTACGAAACGATCGACGTCATTGCGGCGCTGCTCGGCGAATCGGCGCAAGCCGTTGCTGCGCTGATCGAATCGGCGCGTGCCAAACTATTGAAAGTGCGCGAGTTGCGCGTGTGGCCGGCGCGCGATGAGAAAATTCTCACCGCATGGAACGCGCTCATGATCAAGGGGCTGGCGATCGCGGCACGGGCGTTGCACCGGCCCGACTTGGCCGACGCCGCCACGGAGGCCGTTGATTTCATCCGCCGCACGCTGTGGCGCGACGGTCGCTTGCTCGCGACCTACAAAGATGGGCGCGCGCATTTGCCGGCCTACCTCGATGACTATGCGTTTCTCGCCGATGCCCTGCTCGAGCTCTTGCAAACCCGCTGGCGCAGCAGTGACGTGGAATTCGCGAGGCAATTGACCGATGTCTTGTTGTCGCAATTCGAGGATGCCGGGTCCGGTGGATTTTTCTTCACCGCCGCGGATCACGAGCAACTCATCCATCGCAGCAAGACCTTCAGCGATGATGCAATCCCATCGGGGAATGGCGTCGCTGGATCGGTGTTGTGCCGCCTGGGATACTTGCTCGGCGAATTACCCTACTTGGACGCCGCCGAGCGGACCTTGCGGGCGGCATGGCCGATGCTTCAGCAATATCCTTTAGCACACATGAGCCTCGTGAATGCGTTGGAGGACTTTCTGGCATCGACGCAAATCCTGATTATTCGCGGCGATGCGCCACGAGTCGAACGCTGGTCCGCGAGCTTAAGCGCCTTGTACGCACCGACGCGCATGATATTCGCCATTCCGCGCGATGCCGCGGAGCTGCCGTCCGCGCTCGCCGCCAAGCGCGCCACGGCCGGCACGGTGGCCTATGTGTGCGCCGGCATGACGTGTTCGGCGCCTCTCAACGACCTGGAATCGATTGCGCTCGAGCTCAAGTTGCGATGACACTCCGAGACGACAATCCCGCACTCGAGGCGATCTGGCATGCGGTGTGCGCGATTCCACGGGGGCGGGTTTCCACTTACGGGGCCGTTGCACGAACTGCCGGACTTCCCGGTCGTGCACGCCAGGCAGGGTTTGCGTTAAGAGTAGCGCCTGAAGCGCTGAATCTGCCGTGGCATCGCGTTGTCGGTGCGGGCGGCCGCATCGTGTTTCCGAGGTCATCACCCGAGCACAGAGAACAAGCTCGGCGCCTACGCGCTGAAGGGATCTTGGTACAGAATGGTCGTGTGACGCGTTTTACGATGACACGGCTGGAGGAGCCGTAGTTGAGGTCATCTCGATCAGCCGACCCTGAATATCAGCAGCTATGCGTCTTTTAAGGTCACCGTGCACGACCTCGGAATAGGTCGGCGCAGCATTCCAATCAAGTGCCCACGGCTGTGCCGTCCGCGTCGCCTCGGGCTCCGCGGCGTGGCGCGGAAAAATATGCGCATGCAGCGCCGGNNGCATCGCCGACCAACGCCATATCGGATAAGAATTGACCGCGCAAATCGGACCGTAGCGCGTTCAAATGCGGCACGACGGGATCAGGCAGAAGCAAGCAATAGCCGGTCAGCACCTGGCGCTCGCCCATGACCACCCAACCGGAGCGCAGTCTGGCAACCGCTGCCGGAAAGTCCGCGGCGCGACAACGATCGACCATGACATGGATGGCGGTAGGCGGCGTCATTGCCCGAGGGCCTTCGCCACCGCCGCGGCATCGACGGGTAGCGCTGAGTTGCCGAAATTCGAGCGCAGATAAGAGAACAGCGCGGCGGCGTCCGCGGGCTTCATCCAACCAAACTGCAGCATTTGCGTGGGATAGCGGCCCACCGGCATGGAGAGGGGTCTTTGTCCTTTGATCACCCACAGCGCCAATTCAGTCGGGTCTCCGAGCACCACGGGCGATCCGGCCAAACTCGGATACACGCCGGGAATTCCCACGCCACTTTGCTGATGGCAGGGCACACAGTTGCCGCTGTAAATGCGTTCGCCCACGCCCGACGTGGGCGCTCTAGGGGTGGCCTGGGGTTCACCGGGTTTTTTTGCGGAGCAGGCGGCAAGAGCGCCGGTCAGCGCAAGTATTGCCAATACGTTTCGTGGCGTCATGTGTTACGGCTGCGTTCGGGCACCATGAACGGCTGGAGAAGGGTTTGGGTTAGCCCCGCCAAGTCCGAAATGCCCCCGTATCCAAATGCACGAAATC
Organism: Gammaproteobacteria bacterium; assembly: GCA_003165495.1. GTDB lineage: Bacteria > Pseudomonadota > Gammaproteobacteria > Steroidobacterales > Steroidobacteraceae > Bog-1198. The sequence goes on from PMMB01000213.1 coordinate 6,232, forward strand.
CGACGCGCGGTAGTATCCGACGCCGCCGCGTTTCAAGCCCTCGGCGTGCGCGGCAAGACTCGCGCAATCGACGCCGGTCACTCGCACATCGATCGCTCGCCCTTCCATATGCAGACTATGTTGGGCGACTCCCGTACTCTGCTCGCGTAAATGTGCATTGGTCTGCGCAGATCGATAGCCTGAGATCACACTGAACTTGGGATCGACACCCGCGGTGTGCGCGACGTCGACCAGGTAATCCATGAGACCGGGATCGATGACATGTCGCTCGCCGGTGCGAAAATCCCTCAACAAGAGTTCGATGGCCGAGAGCGCGTCGGGCGCGTAAGCGCCATCACGGTAGAATTCACTGTCCAGCCGCTCGCCGGTATGCAGATTGATCAGGGCAATACGCCTGTGCGCGGTACCTTGGGCGGCACGCGCCTCCCCGCTGCGCGCCGTTCCTGCCAGCAATCCCGCCGCCGACGCCCCAGCCAACGCACCACCCACTTTCAACACCCGGCGCCGGCTCCACGTCATCGGCGGCTCCTGTCGGTGAGCAGCCGTCCGCCGTCGAGCGCCAACACGGTGGCGCGCGGGAAGAAATTGAATTCCGATGCCGAAGCCCAGGTGTAGGCGCCCATCGCACGGCCGACGATGAGATCGCCCAGGTCGAGCTTGGGTAATTCCAAGTGTTCGTTGATAACGTCGATGCTGTCGCAGGTCGGCCCCGCGAGTACCGATGGGTACATCTCGCCGGTAGGCACGAGCGCCTCCACCGGGTAGGTCGCGTGATCGTAGACTTGACCGCTGTAACTGCCGTACAAACCATCATCGAGGTAGTACCACCAGCGGCCGTCGCGCAGTGCGCGGCCCATCACCGAGGTCACGGAGATCGCCGCCGGCGCTGCGATATAGCGGCCCGGCTCGGCGATCACGCGCATTGCGGGCGAAAGCTCCTTTAACGCTGCGCGAATCGGTGCGCAGAATTCCTCGATGGGCATGCAGCGCTGCAGATAGTCCACCGGAAAGCCGCCGCCGATGTCCAAGATGCCGGGAGTGTGTCCCATTTGGGCGGCAACGCGCATCAACTCACTGCATCTTGCAATGGCCTCGGCGAACATCGCCGGGCCAGCCGCTTGGGATCCGACATGAAACGACAGTCCGTCGATTTTCATCCGCAAATCAGCCGCCAGCCGGAACAGGTCAGGAACCGCTTCGGGTTCACACCCGAACTTGCGCGACAAATCGCACCGGGCCTCGGGGCTCCTGAACGAGACGCGAATCAGCAGCGAGGATCGATTGCGATACTTGACGAACTTGCGCAACTCATCGGAGTTGTCGATGACGAATCGATTGACGCCATAGGCCAAGGCCGTGCGAATATCGCCATCCCGCTTGATCGGGTGCGTGTGAATACAGCGTTCGGGCGCGACCTTCAGGCGCCGCACCAATTCCACTTCGCCATTGGTCGCTAAATCGAAGTAAGCGCCTTCCGCGTGCAGCGTGTTGATGACCGATGAGTGCGGCAGAGGTTTGAGGGCATAGTGAAGATCGACTCCGGGCAGTGCTGCCGCGAGGCGTCGATATTGCCGGCGCACGCGCTCAGCATCGATGACGAATAACGGCGAGCCATAGCGGGTCACCAGGTGCTTGATTGACTCGTGCGCAAACGGATCGAGCGCAGGGTCCAGCTCCAACGGCTCATCGGTGACGGAACGCGGACTCAGCACAGTTTCGGCCACTAGCTCACGCTGAGCTCGAGGGAATCGTCGCCCAAGCCGCTGGCGCGCTGCAGACGATCGAGAATCGCCGCCCAGCGCTCATCCGGCGGCAGGCTCTGAACAAAAATCCTTGTACAACCGGCGCGGTCCAGCGTTCGTAGATGGTTGTAGAGATTGTGCGCATAGATATCGGGTCTTTTGCCCGCATTGATCCAAGTCATGTGGCGTTGGGTCTGCAACGGCGGCCGCATCGCGAGAACCGCCACCTTTTCCTGGCGCGCGGCGATCTCGCCGGCTCGCACTTCCAGGTCGTCCGACGGCACGATCTCGAGGGGGGTGGAAGGCGCATAGTGCAGAACCCGATCTCCCGGGGCGCGGGGAGTGGCTCCGCCAATCTTGAGGCTCCCGACCACCTGCTCGAGCTGCGAGCGGGTGATGAAACCGGGTCGCAACAAACGCGCCTCATTGTTGAGACACGAGACGATGGTCGACTCCAGCCCGATGGGTGAATCCCCGCCGTCCAAGATGACGCCGATCTCATCGCCCAACTCGTCGCGCACATGTTCGGGCTTGGTCGGACTCAATCGCCCGTAGCGATTGGCCGACGGCGCCGCGATGCCGCCGCCGAAGGCGTTCAACAACTGCTGTGCCATGGGATGCGAAGGCACGCGGATACCGACGCTGTCCTGGCCGCCCGTGACGATGTCGTTGACGTTGTCCGCCTTGGGCATAATCAGGGTCAGGGGACCCGGCCAGAATTTGGCGGCCAATTGTTCCGCCACCGGCGGCACCGAGGATACCCAGCGATGCAGATACCGCGGATCGTCCAAATGCACGATCACCGGGTGATCGGGCGGACGGCCTTTGACCTCGAAAATCTTGCGCACGGCGGCCGGATTGGAGGCATTCGCTCCGAGTCCGTAGACGGTCTCGGTCGGGAACACCACCAAATCGCCGGCGCGCAAGGCTTCGACGGCTTCTTCGATTTCAGTCTGAGTAGCTCTTACCACGTACCCATGATATCAAGACTGCGATACCAACAAGGCTCGCTTACGCTTCCGGGTGGCCGATCTGTGCCGCAATCCCGTTTTTGCTCTTAATGTGTGAACCACTTTGCTTTACTTCACAGAGGAGTCAACTGTCGGCGGAAGGATACATTGCATGAATACCAAGTCGAGCCAGCGCCCGAACTTGAATCCCACCTCATGAAAATGGCCGACGCTGGTGAATCCAAGGCTGCGATGTAAGCCGATCGACACCGCATTGTCCGCGTCGATGCCGGCAATCATGACATGCTTGGAGCCGGCGGCGGCGCGCGCCAAGAGTTCGACCACCAACTCGCGCCCGATCCCCTGACCGCGGCGGTCCGCGCGCACGTGGACGCTGTGCTCGACACTGTGCCGATAGCACGGCCATGCCCGAAACTCACCGAAGGTACCAAAGCCGGCGATGCCCGATGCATCCCGCGCCACGACCATGGGAAAACCATGTCCCATCTTGGCATCGAACCAAGTTTCGCCGCGGGCCGGCGTGAACTCCTCCTCCGAATAGACCGCGGTCGAATTGCGAATGACTTCGTTGTAGATCGCCAGAATCTGCGGAAGATCGTGGCGGGACGCGTTGTCGATCACGGGCTCATGTCACTCACGATGGTCACCTGCTCGCGGGTCATGTTTCGCGCTTCGGGTGAAACCGGATCGAGCGAGAGATCCGCTCCATTAATAGCCGTTTTACCAGTATACCCAGTTCACTAGGAATAGTTCACGTCCAGCATTACCGATCTTCAAGTTTCGACTAGCTCCGCTCACCGGTCTGTCCTAGCATTGGCCAATGCACGGACCCGATCACGATCACCACGCCGAGCGTGAGCACGAGCACAGCACGCTGAGTCCGCTGGAGCTGCGCGTTCGCGCCTTGGAGACCGTGCTGACCCAGAAGGGCTATATCGACCCCGCGGCGCTCGATGTGCTGATCGACACGTATCAAACGAAGATCGGCCCGCGCAACGGCGCGCAAGTCGTGGCGCGCGCGTGGTGCGACGTCGAATTTCGTCGCCGGCTTCTCGAGGACGCCACGGCGGCAATCGCCTCCTTGGGCTTCTCAGGAAGGCAAGGCGAACACATGGTGGCGGTCGAAAACACGCCGGAACAGCACAACCTGGTGGTGTGCACTCTGTGCAGCTGCTATCCCTGGCCCATCCTCGGGCTTCCGCCCACGTGGTACAAGAGCGCGCCTTATCGTGCACGAGCGGTCAAGGATCCACGCGGGGTGCTCAAGGACTTTGGCGTGCAGTTGCCCGAGACGGTGCGCATCCGGGTGTGGGATTCGACGGCCGAAGTGCGCTATCTCGTGGTACCGCAACGCCCTGCCGGATCCGAACGCTTCACCGAGCGCGATCTCGCGGATCTTGTAACACGCGATTCCATGATCGGGACCGGTCTGCCGCTCGAGCCAGGCGGCGCCTCGACAGTAGACGTGTCACCATGAGCTACCGCTCAAACGCCGATCTCGGCGGTCAAGACAGGCACGGCGCCGTACGCAGAGAGCCCGAGGACGAATTGTTTCATGCGCCTTGGGAACCGCGCGTTTTGGCGCTCAACCTGGCCATGGGCGCGACGGGTCTATGGAATATCGACATGAGTCGCGCTGCGCGTGAAACGCTCGCCGATTATCGCGAACTTAGCTACTACCAGATCTGGCTGGCGGGGCTGGAAAAACTTTTGCTGCAGACTGGCGCAGTGCACGCGGACGAGATCGCTCAAGGCCGAATGATGCACGCCGCCGTGCCCACGCCGCGCGTGCTGCATGCCGGCCACGTTGCCGCCGCGCTGGCGCGAGGTGCGCCCACGGCGCGACAACCGAACAGCCCCGCGCGCTACACGCTTGGCCAGTGGGTACGTACCAGCACGGTCGCCCCTCAGCATCACACTCGCCTACCCGCCTATGCGCGCGGCAAGCGCGGCGTCATAGAGCGAGTGCATGGCGCCCATGTCTTCGCCGACACGCATGCCCGAGGTCTTGGCGAACAACCGCAATGGCTGTATGCGGTTGCCTTCGATGAGAAGGAACTCTGGGGCGCGAACACGCCGCGCCAGCGATCTACCGTCTCGGTGGATGCCTGGGAGCCCTACCTGGAGCCGGCGTGATGGACGATTCGCCCCTTGGGCTTCCTGGCTTCCCGCGCAACGAGCGGGGCCCCGTGTTCAAGGAGCCCTGGGAGGCGAGGGCCTTCGCCATGGCGCTTCGGCTTCATGAGCGCGGCTTGTTCACTTGGACCGAATGGGCTGAAGCGCTCGCGCATGAAATCCGAGCCGCACGCGTCACTTGGGATGCCGATCTAGGCGATACGTACTATCAACATTGGCTGCGAGCGCTCGAAAACATGGCCGCACGCAAGGGCGCGGCGTCCAGCGAGGAGATCACCCGGTATCGGCACGCGTGGGCTGAAGCCGCCGAGCGCACACCGCACGGGTCTCCCATTGAACTTAAGGGCCTAGCCGGCGGCCGCCAGCGTCGCCCAACTTAGCCAAGTCGCCTGCCCAAAGCTGCCGGTGCCCGAATCCAGCTGCAGCTCGATTTGCCCTTCACCCGCGGGCGGCACGAAAGTCTCGTCGCCCAGTATGGTCACCTGCAAGCGCACGCTGTCGGCACCCGTGATCAACAGTTGCCCCGCGTAGGGGTACAGGTGCGTCTCGGCCGGATCGACAATTTGTTTGAATTCCTCCGTCGCCGTTACCGCGATCTCGCCGTTGAGCCGCGAGCTTGTGAGCGCGTAGTGGAACGACGAGTACAATTGGTGCGGAGAAACCGTCAGATCTTCCTCAAAATTGAAATCGAAGTTGGTCAGGTTCACTGAATCGGAGACCACGCCGCTCTTGCTCACCGAGACCGCGAGACTCGATCCCGTGAGCCCGAATGTCTCCGTCGAGAAAGCCCCGTTGCCCGTCTTTTCGGCGGCAAGGGAAAATGCGTAGTCACCCGCTTCTGCGTAGCTGACCGTTCCCACGACGATCGTCAGTGCGTCGGTGACGTTCGCAGATACCGAGTCCAAAGAGGTCTGCGTCGTGAGCGTCAAATTCGTGTAGGTCTGCTTGCCGCCGACGGACGTCCCGGCAACCTCCGAGCAATCGGCAAACGTGGCGGTCAGCGTTTTACCATCCACGGATGTGACGGCGGTGAGGCTGCCGCCGACCGCGCACGGAATCGTGGTCGTCCCCGCGGCCGCGGGATGGACATTTTGGGACGGCAACAAGCTCTGCACGACACGCCGGTCTATGGAGCTGAGCGAGGGCGGGACGGCGGCCGGCGCTGCACCCACTGCCGCCGCCGTGGTGGCGGTATCGGCCAACGTTGCCGGTGTGACAATCGCTTCCGCCGCCGTTGCGGTTGCGTTGCCTTGACTGATTGCGAGCGGCGAATTCGGCCCGGCGGTGCCGGACATGGTGCCGCCGCCTGAAGAACCACCGCCGCATCCGGCCAGAGCGCCCGCGACGAGGGCGCCGAAAACCGCAACTCGCGCATTCAAAACCCGCAAGCTCATCCATCCATGTCTTCGCATCGCGCTAAACTCCCTCGTCGATCAGCACGTGCCGCGACCGTACCACGAAAGGGATGGCAACGGCAGATCGGGCTGCGAGTTCGAATATGTTACCGTTGGGCGCCCCCGGGTGCCTTCTCACTACACCTAAATCGATCACAATGAAAAACACTCCATCGAATCGAAGTCTCTCCCTGCTTTTCGGATTACTGATGTGCGGGTTGGCCGCTCGTGTGGTATCGGCGCCGACACTCGAGCAGCTGGTGGCCCAGAATATTGAAGCGCGCGGCGGCGCAGCGGCCCTGGCGGCTATGAAGTCGCTGAAGATTCAAGGCAAATTGCTCATCCAGGATGATCAATACGAGCTTCTGTACGTACAGACGGTGCGTCGTCCCTCGTCGATACGAACGGAGGCGACGATTCAGGGTCTGACGCAGGTCCAGGCATTTGACGGCACGATCGGCTGGCAGATCAATCCGTTTCAGGGTCGCAAGGATCCGGAGCGGCTGTCCACAGACGATATCAAAAGCCTCGCCGAGACCGTGGCGGATTTTGATGGAGCGCTGGTCGACTGGCAGAAGAAGGGCAACAAGCTCGAATACCTCGGCACGGAAGACATTGACGGCACACTGGCCCACAAGATCAAGTTGACCCGACCCAGCGGGGACACGGAGTACGTGTATCTGGACCCCGATCATTTCCTGGAGATTCGACTCTTGAGCCAACGCACTGAACATGGGGTGCAGGTCGAGACCGAAACAGATCTCGGCGACTACGAGAAAATTGACGGGGTCCTCATCCCCTTCTCAGTAGAATCAGGACTCAAGGGATCCTCTGATCGGCAGAAGCTGGTCGTGAACAAGGCGGATGTCAACGCCAAGACGGACGACGCCTGGTTCGAATTCCCGGTCGTCCAGCCCAAACTTAAGCATTGATCTTTAGGATGCGTAGCATGTTTTCCAACAAGTCTTCGGTACTCGGCGGCCTGGCACTCCTCGCGGTCTCCCAGGTCTACGCCCAACAGGCGCCCTACTCTTCCGCAACGATCTCCGGTCTCGCTGCGAGAAATATCGGCTCGGCGACGATGAGCGGGCGTATTTCCGCGATTGTCGGCGCCAAGGACCCTTCGGGTCGCACCATTTTCTATGTCGGCGCGGCGAGCGGAGGCGTGTGGAAGAGCGAGGATGGGGGAACGCACTACAAGCCGGTCTTTGACGACCAACCGGTGCAGTCGATCGGTTCGCTGGCGTTGGATCCATCGCACCCGTCGACCCTCTGGGTCGGTACCGGCGAGGTGTGGACCCGGAACAGCGTGTCGATCGGGGACGGCGTCTACAAGTCCACCGACGGCGGCGACACTTGGCGGAACATGGGTCTGCCGCAATCCGAACGAATCGCCAAAGTTCTCGTCAATCCCAAGAACTCCAACATCGTCTTCGCCTGCGCCGCGGGCAAGCTCTGGAACGATTCCCCCGACCGCGGACTCTACAAGACGATCGATGGCGGCAACACTTGGAGCCTGGTGCTGCGCGGCGCGAATCTCTCCACCGGTTGCTCGAGTCTGGCACTCGACCCCGTCGATCCGAACGTGATCTTCGCGGCCTTGTGGGATTTCCGCCGCAAGGGATGGACGTTTCGCTCCGGCGGAGAGACGTCGACTGCGCCGTCGGGAAGCGGCCTTTTCCGCTCCGCGGACGGCGGCGAAACCTGGCGGGAAATCACGCAGGCGGGCAACGCCGGATTCCCGCGCAAGCCTTATGGACGCATCGCGGTCGCTATCGCCCCCAGCGAGTCCAATCGCATCTACGCCTACGTAGAGTCGACGGATAGTGCGCTGTACGTGTCGGACGACGCGGGAAAGACCTGGCAGCAACGGGACAAGAGCACGTGGATGGTGTGGCGTTCGTTTTATTTCGCCAATCTCGTGGTCGACCCGAAGAATCCTGATCGCGTCTTCAAGACCGATGGCGCACTGATTGTGAGCGACGATGCGGGGAAGAGCTTCAGTACGGTCGGCGGCTTCGCCGGCATGCACGGCGACGTGCACGACCTATGGATCGACCCGTCCAACACGCAGAACGTCATCGCCGGCGACGACGGTGGCATCTGGTACTCCTACAACGGCGGCACCAAATGGTGGAAAGCCGGCAACCTCCCTGTTTCGCAGTTCTACCACGTCAGCGTCGACAACGCGGACCCCTACAAAGTTTATGGCGGCCTACAAGACAACGGCTCCTGGTCAGGCGAGACCGTTCATCCGGGTGGCATTACCAACGCGCAGTGGCAGCCGGTATACGGCAACGACGGCTTCTGGGTGTATGAAGATCCCGCGGACTCCACGTACATTTATGCGGAGGGCCAGGGTGGCACCATTAACCGCGTGAATCGCTGGAACTCTGATATGCGGGACATTCATCCACTGTTGAATGACGCAGAACTCGCCAAGGATAAAAAGCTGCGTTTCAACTGGAATACGCCGATTGCGCTCTCCCCCAACGAGCGCGGCACGATTTATATCGGCAGCCAGTTCCTGCTGCGCTCTAAAGACCACGGACAGAGCTGGCAGCGCATTTCGCCGGATCTGACGACGAATGACCCGGCACATCAGAAACAGGAACAATCCGGCGGCGTCACGATCGACAATTCGGCGGCCGAGATGTACGAGACTATCTTCTCGATCAGCGAATCCCCTAAGGACGGCAAGGTCATCTGGGCCGGGACCGATGACGGGCGCCTGCAAGTCACCCAGGATGGCGGAGGCCAATGGCGGGATGTGATCGGCAATGTCCGGGGGCTGCCGAAGGGCGCCTGGGTGAACTGGGTGCAGGCGGGCAACTTCGATGCCGGCACAGCCTATGCGGCCTTCGACCTGCATACCTACGGCGACATGGCCGCCTACGTCTATCGGACGCGCGATTATGGCAAGACGTGGACCGCGCTCGTCTCGCCTGCCGATCTGAAGACGGTTCGCGGTTATGCGCACGTCATCAAGGAGGACCTCAAGAGCACCAATTTGCTTTTTCTCGGCACTGAATTCGGGCTCTACGTGTCGATTGACAGTGGTGAGCGCTGGGCGCAATTCAGGGGCGGCCATTTTCCCGACGTGGCGGTCCGCGATATCGCCATCCAGCCGCGCGAGAATGATCTCGTTCTGGCGACCCATGGGCGCGGCATTTGGATTGTGGACGACATTACGCCGCTGCGGGCCCTGTCGGCCGACCTGCTCGGCAAGGATTTCAGCCTCGTCTCATCGCGTCCGGCGATTCAGCGACTGCGCCCCAACGGCGGTGAAGTGACCGGTGCCGCCGTATTCATTGGCGACAATCCACCAGATGGCGCCGCGATCAGCTACTACCAGCGCTCACGTCATTTGTACGGCAAACTGAAACTCGAGATCATGGACGAGAACGGCAAGGTGATCGCGGATCTGCCGGCGAGCAAGCGCGCCGGCCTCAATCGAGTCGTCTGGAACATGCTGGAAAAACCGCCCCGCGTTCCTCCGGCGGCGCAACTGGCGGGAGCCGGCACGCAGGGCCCGCGCGTGCCGCCGGGCCCGTACACCGTCCGGGTAACGAATAACGGTCAGTCTTATGAGTCGCCGCTGGTCGTGACCATCGATCCTTCAGCGACGTTCACACTGGCGGACCGACAGGCGCAGCATGCGGCCGCTGTTCGCGTCAAGAAGCTGTTCGGCGCCGAAAGCAAGCTGATGGAGCAAATCCTGGGCTTGCGGGCCAACCTAACCGAGGCCGGCGCTGGCCTGGCGAAGGACAGTCCGCTGGCGCGCAGCCTGACGGAGTTCGACGGCAAGGTCGATGCGGTGCGAAAGCAGATCGTCGCCACGACCGAGGGCGGCGCAATCACTGGCGAAGAGCGCCTGAGAGAGCATACCGACCAGCTCTATGGGGCGCTGCTGACCTATGAGGGCAAGCCCACGGCGTATCAGCAGGAGAACATCATCGCGCTGGAGGCAGAATTCACGCGTATACAGCGTGCCCTCGAGGTCTTGACCGATCAGAATCTCGCGGGCCTGAACCGGAAACTCACAGGCGCCGGAATCAGCCCCATCAAGATGAAGTCGACGGATAGCGACGAGGAAGACGGCACTGATGAGGCTTCCGCGAATCCTCATGCACTCATGGAGCGATTGCGGGACGGACGGATATCGCTCGGTCGCTCGTGATCGGCTGCCGCACGGCCTATTCTCCTTTGCGCTCCAGGGGTGTGTTCTCGAATTCGAAGACCGCGGGCGGATCCAGTGCCGTCCGAGTCCAACTGCCGTCCTTCTGTCGAACGAGACCGTAAGCCGGCCAGTAGTGCTTGTCGAGTTTCAGGGTGATCACATCCGTTTGGCCGTTCCAACTCACGGTCTTCAAGCGCAATGACGACCGATCGGGCTTACCGCTGACTGCTTTGATGAAGGCATCGAGATCGGCGGTCGGTTGACCATCGACTTCGACGATGCGCCGGCCCGCATACAGTCCGTGATGCGTCGCCGGCGAGCCGTAAAAGAAGAAGGACACAAAAACGCCGTATGGAGCGATGCCGCGCTGCGCCGCCATGGCACGATGCGGNNGCCACCGTTTTCATTTGCAGCGTCTTCTCGGCGCCATCGCGCCAGATCGTCACCTTGACTTCGGGATTTTGCACGGCGCGCTCGACCTCACGGAAGCGATTTACCACCTTGCCGTCGATGGCGAGCACCAAATCGCCGGGCTCAAGTAACGCCGCGGCGGGCGAGCCGGCGACCAGTCTATCGATGCCGAG
>PMMB01000213.1:17263-20530 GCA_003165495.1 Gammaproteobacteria bacterium
CCGTCGGCCACCACGCCGATCATCTCCGAGACCAACTCCGCCGGCATGCCGCGATTGACCTGTTCGAGTTCGCGCTGCGACTCGAACGCAAAACTCGACCACAGCGCGAGCACATTTCCTTTTTCATCCGCCAGCACGCCGTCGTAGTCACCCGGGGGATTGATGAGACTCACTGCCTCTAGATTGCTGTCACGAAAGCGCAGAGTGCGCGACAGCGGAAACGACACCACATCGACGCTCGATATCTGAGTTTTCTGCGACAGGATCTTGGAATCGGCGCGCTGACCCACCACCCACACGTCATCGCCCGCGCCTAAGGTCTTGGTGAGCAAAGTGGCGGCGCGTACCGGCGTTGTACCGATCGACTTCGGATCGTAAGAAACGACCGCAAGATTGTGCAGCGGATGGATGAACACGACTTTGCCCGGNNCCCGTACCGTGATAGTTCTTCTCGGTGACGCCGGACACGGAATACGGCATATCGAACTTCACCATCACCAGCGATGGCGCCAGACGATCGATGCGCGGGTCGCCGGTCTTGGCGAACTGTGTCGAGGCTGGATTGACGCTCGCCGGGGCGGGTCCTTGACTGATGCCGACGCAGGGCCAGGTTCCCAAGGCGTCGTCGCGCTTGCATTTGCGCGCCGGAAACCAGCGTCTATCCATGCGGATGACCTTCAACTGCGCGGCACGCGGATCTTCCAGTGTCACATAGCGCACCGGCGCTCGCGCACCATCGGCGAGTTCCGCGAGAGCGGCCTCGAAATCCTCGAGGTTATCGACTTTCTTGCCGTTGAACCAGCCGATCAAGGCGGCGCGCGGAATGCCGGCGCTGCCAAAAACATAGCCGGGGTTTGCGACATACACTCCCTTGATGGGCACGTTGAAATGCCGCGCCTGTTGGTAAGACAGCGTGTGCACCACCGCTTCGCCGAATTCGATGTACTCGTCCGCCGTGATCGCACTCAAGGATTGCACGTCGAGCGCATGCCGCACGGTTTCGCTACCGCGCTGCATTTCGACATTGATACGCTGACCGACATGACTGTCGAGCACGTCCTCGAGCGCGAAGAATTCAGGGATGGGTTTGCCGTCGATAGCAACGAGCATATCGCCCGGCGCCAACACCCCATCGGCCGCCGATCCCGGCTGCACGTCATCGACCACCAGCATGCCGGTCAATTTAGGGTATGCACTGCGCATCCGCGCTTCGGTGTCGGGATTCAGGCCGAGGCGTCTAAGTTCATCGTAGGGGGTATATTTGAACACCGTTTCCAGGGTGCCGCGCGGCACGGGCTTGCCCGCTTCGATGAACTTCAATGCCCGCGTCACCGCCGTCAGCGGTAGATAGAAGCTCGAAGCGGCACCGGTCGCTCCGCCCGCATTCAGCGCCACCACGCGACCTTCGATGTCGATGACGGGAGAGCCGGAGGAACCGCCTGAGGTGCCGGAGGCGGCCTGGAAGTAAAACGTATTGAAGTCATTGTACTTGCCATAACCGTATTCCGGTGCCTCACGATCCAAGCGCGCCAGAGTTCCGGCGAGAATCGATAGCTGCTCGCCCGCGTCGTTCCCGACCACGCGAATTTCGCGGCCGATGACGGCGCCCGCCGGATACAGCGGCAATTCGGCCGGTTGGATGAATCTAAGTTTCGCCGGGTCGTAGCGATAAATGCCGAAGTCGTGGATGGGGTCGCGATACACCGGATACAGCTGCACCTCCTCGCGATTGAGGAAGATCGCTTGTGCAGTCACCGGTCCCGGCGTCACGACATGTCGATTCGTCAAGATGAGTCCGCGCTTGGCGTCTATGACGAAGCCCGTCGCCTGCGCCGTCGTATTCCACTCGGTGTCGAACGCACGCGTGCTGTCGATTTGAATGGTGACCACGCCGCTGGCGATTCGCTCCAAGGTCTGTGCCCAGTTGGCGGGGGAACTGGGAATTCCGGGAGCCGGCACCTGAGCGGGGACGGGAAGGGCGGCAGCGAAGACGCGGGTAACGGACAACACGAATACAGACAGAAACAACGAGGTACGGGACATGCCGATCCTAGGGTTAAATTGTGTTTGAGTGCCCGTGGTCGGACAAGATCAGGAGCCATACGGTTCCTAACAAGGCAAAACTCAGCATCACGGCGGCCGATCCCATGTCCTTGGCCATGCCGGCCAGGGGATGGCGTTCAGTACCGGACCGATCCACCACCGCCTCGACCGCACTGTTGAGAATTTCAACCACCAAAATCAGCAACATCGGGCTCACGAGCAGGGCGCGTTCGACGCCCGAACGGCCCAGATACAGGCCCGCGGGAATGACCAGTAACGACAGCCCCACCTCCTGACGAAACGCAGCTTCTTCTCGCCAAGCGTACCGAAATCCTTGGAAGGAATAGCCGAAGGCGCGCAGCAAACGCGTAATTCCGGTCGGTTTGTATCTATCGCTCATTCAAGCGGCGGGTTTCCATGCCAAATCCAGTTGTTTCGCTGCGCGTACGTCATCGAGTCGCCGCACCGGCATTGTATGCGGAGCCGAGGAGAGTTTCTCCGGCTCCTGTTCCATTTCCCGTCGGATCGCGATCATCGCGTCACAGAAACGGTCGAGGTCTTCTTTGGCCTCGGTTTCGGTGGGCTCGATCAACAAACACTCAGGCACCAACAACGGGAAGTACGTGGTGGGTGCGTGAAAACCATAATCGAGCAGGCGCTTGGCCACATCCATCGCGGTGATCTGGTAAAGGCGGTTTTCCCGCTTCAATGTGATGATGAATTCGTGGCTGGCACGCCGCGTGGGATAGGCCGCTTCGAACCCTGCTGCTTGCAGTCGCTTCAGTAAATAATTCGCATTGAGCGTGGCGAATTCCGCGACTCGCACCATGCCATCGCGGCCCAACAGCCGCATATAGATATAGGCGCGCAAATTCACGCCGGCGTTGCCCATGAAGCCCGACAGCCGGCCAATGGACTGCGGCAGGTCGCGCTCCGTCAACCACCGAAAACGCGCGCCGTCCTTTCCGACGATCGGGATCGGCAAAAACGGCCGCAAGCGCGCACCGACGCCTACCGCTCCTGAACCGGGACCGCCGCCGCCGTGCGGTGTCGAAAAAGTCTTGTGCAAATTCATGTGGATGACGTCGAAACCCATATCGCCGGGTCGAACCTTGCCGAGAATGGCATTGAGATTGGCGCCGTCGTAGTAAAGAAGGCCGCCGGCTTCATGCACGATGCGCGCGACCTCGGTAATTTTGTGTTCGAACACCCCGAGAGTGGACG
>PMMB01000053.1 GCA_003165495.1 Gammaproteobacteria bacterium
AGGAGGATTACCCCCAAAATCATGATGATCATGCGTTTCTTCACGGAGCTTCTCTCGGTTTTTTAATGTCTGCAAGCGCCTCGGTTCGATTCCACCAGCCGCCGCCGAGTGCCTGAAACAGGGCCGCCGTATCGGCAAAGCGCTGCGCGCGCGCCTTCACGAGGGCCACTGCCGCGGTCTGCTGGATTTGTTCTGCGCTCAACACTTGTACGAAGCTCGCGGCGCCGCTTTTGTACTGGGCTTGAACCAAGGCAAGGCTATCGGCGGCCGTGTGCTCGGCGGTGGCTTGCGCCACTAACGCATCTGCGTCGGCGTGCAGCGCATACAGAGTATTCGACACGTTTTGAAATGCCGTGATGACGGTGGCCTGATAGTTGGCGGCCGCTTCCTGCGCGGCGGCAACGGCGGCGCGGCGCTGGTGCAATAGCTGTCCGCCCTTGAAAATCGGCTGCGTCAGGGAACCGATGAGGCTATACACGTTCGCGCTCGATGAAAATAAATTCGACCACGTCGCGGCGTCTTGGCCGTAGCTTGCGGTCAGCGTGATCTGCGGCAGCATATTGGCCGTGGCCACCCCGACCTGGGCAGTGGCCTGATGCAGCAACGCCGAGTATTCGCGTACGTCAGGACGCTGTTCGACGAATTTTGACGGCAGGCTCACGGGCAAGTCCTGCGGCATGTTCAGCGAATCCAGAGTGAATTCTGCGCCCGTGTAGTCGGACGGCAGAGCACCGATGTATGCCGCCAGCTGGTTGCGTTCCTGTGCGAGCTGACTGCGCAGCGCCGGTAAAGCGGCGAGAGTGCCTTGCAACGTTGCCTGCTGTTGCAGCACGTCGGCGCGCGATGCACCGCCGGCAGTGAAGCGAAGTCGCGTGATATCGAGCTGTCTCTGCTGCGAGCGCGCAATATCATCCGTCGCAGCGATTTGCGCGCGCAGCGAGGCCTCGTTGACGGCGGCCGCGACGATATTCGAGGTGAGCGTGAGGTAGCTTGCTTCCAGTGCAAACTGCTGGTACTCGGCTTGCGCCTGCAGCGCCTCTACTTGGCGCCGTGTACCGCCGAACGCATCGAGCGTGTACGACACATTCACCGAGGCGGTCTGCAGATTGTAGTAATAGGAGCTCGGGAATCCAGGAATACCGAAAGCAGCGCCGGACCCCTTCTGGCGTTGGCTTTCGACGGTGCCCGATACGCTCGGATAATAGCTCCCGCGCTGCGCGGCGACGGTCTCATTCGCCTGCCGCAGGGCTGCCTGCGCGGCTTGCAACGTCGGGCTGTTGGCGAGCGCGCGTTCGATGAGCGCATTGAGTTGTGCGGACTGAAACAAAGTCCACCACTGACCGGGAATGTCCATGCCGTCGACAAAGCGCTGCGCTTGGCCACCCAGCGACGCTGCCGCCGTGGTCTCGGAGGCCATCTGACCGGCGGGCGCGAAGCCCGCGTTGCGCGGCGCTTCAGGGGCCTTGAAATTCGGTCCGACCGCACAGGCTGACAGCAGGCCGGTGCCGGCGATGGCGATACACGCCCCGAGGGCCTGTGCTGAGCGTCCGGTATTTGCCATATTTCCACGCGTAACAAGCTGTTTCATGGGTTTGGAGCCATCGTGAGCGAGTGTCGATCGGAGCGCCCGCGGCCTCCCAACCTTGGCTTATCGGCCGTTCAGGGGAGGGGGAGGCGATTCATGGTTAAAAAATGACATGCGGCGTCTTCCATTGCAAGAATTATTTACAATATAGATATTCATTTGCTAAAATATATTCTATTGAATGGTTAGTATGCAAATGAATAATCCAGACTCCCAATTCGATAAGTTGGAGGCGAACCTGCGGGCCCTGGTCACGCGAATGCCGGATTTGCCGTTCGCGGAGATATTGCTGTGTCGGCTGCTCATACACATGGGACGCGAGATGGCAGCGAATTTCGAACAGAAGATTCGGCCGTTCGGCCTCGCCGAAGCGGAGTTTCGCGTGCTCACCACCTTGTTCTCGCAGCCCGACGGCGTCGCGCACCCGAGCGATCTGTGCGCGCGCGCGGCGCAAAGTCCAGCAAACATGTCGCGCATCAGCGATGCTCTGGTGAGCCGCGACCTCATTACGCGGGTGCTGAGCGTTCGGGATCGGCGGCGCATGGTGCTACGCATTACCGCGCAGGGCGAGGATTTGGTGCGCCGATTGCTGCCCAAATTGTGCGTGTCGCTGCGCGGCATGCTGGCGGAATTTCCCGAAGCGGAGCAGCGTCAATTGATCTCTCAGCTCAAGCGCCTGTACGCGAATTTGGAAGTCGCAGACAAACAAGAGCTCCCGGAGCAGTCGGCATGAAGGGCTGGCGTTCTGCCGCGACCGTGATTGCACTGTTCTGCGTTGGCTGCGCCGGGCTTCCGCCGCGGCAGAAGCCCGTGCAATTACCGAGCGCGGCGCCTTTGGACGGTCTCGAGGCCGCCGCCGGCGGCGACTGGCCCGCGAAGGAATGGTGGATGCGCTATCAGGATCCCACTCTCGATCGATTGATCGAACTCGCGATGGCGTCCTCGCCGACCCTGGCGACAGCGCATGCCCGCTATGACTCGGCGCGCCAGTCTGTGCGCATTGCGGGCGCAGCGTCCGGCGCGCGCGTCGATGCCAGTGCCGATATAGACCGCCAGCGTTTGAGCGACAACGGCCTAATCCCGCCGCAACTGCTGGGTTTCACGTGGTACAACCAGGCCGACTTAGGGTTACAGGCGAGTTATACCTTCGATTGGTGGGGCAAGCAGCGCGACGCGGTGGAAGCGGCCGTGGACCAAGCGCATGCGGCGCAAGCGGACCGCAGCGCCGCCGCATTGATGCTCGCGAGTTCGATTGCGGATACCTACTTTGGCTGGCAGGCCGATCAGAGCCGGATCGCCCTTGCCCGCGAACGCGCAAGCGTCGTGGAACATGAAGGCGCGATTGCCGCCGCCCGCGTCAAGGCGGACGTGGATGCCGCGGAAGAGACAAATCGTTCTGACCTTGCCCTGGCCGCAGTGAGAGAACAGACAGCGGCATTGGAAGGATCGGCGAAGCTGCGCGTAGTCGCACTGGCGGCATTGGTCGGCCGTTCCGCCGCGGAATTGCCCGCGCTGCAGGCGAAACCTCTGCCCGCGCTTTCCGGTAACTTGCCCGACGACGTCAAAATCGATCTGATATCACGCCGTGCGGACATCACTGCCAGTCGCTGGCGCGTGGAAGCCGCCGAAAGGAACCGGGATTCCGCACGCGCCGAATTCTTTCCGGACGTGACCATCAACGCGTTACTGGGCCTCTCCAGCATCGACGTCGGCAAATTGATCGAGTACGGCAGCCGGGTACCACAGGCCAGTGCGGCGATACATTTGCCCATATTCGACGCCGGTCGACTCAAGGCGCGCTATGGCGCCACGCAGGCCGCGATCGATTCGGCCGTGGCGAGCTATCAGGACACCCTGGTCAGCGCCGCTCGCGATGTGGCGATGCAGGCGTCGACCCGAGCGCAAATTGCGGCACAGCGAACGCAACGCATAATTGAGGTCGATGCGGCGCGCCAGCTACAAAGCAGCGCGGCCGCGCGAGTGAGACAGGAGATCACGGACTGGAGGCCCGAACTCACGGCGACGGAATCCTGGATAGAACAGCGCGATGCGCTGTTGCAACTCGACGCGGCCGCACTCTCGGCGGATATCGCTCTGCAGCGCGCCCTCGGCGGCGGTTACGAAAGCCCGCAAAAACTTGCGAATTCCCACTCGACTGCGACGATAACGACACCATGAACGCAAATGTAGAACCTGCAGCGCCGGCATCCGCACCCTCCGGTATGAAGCGGCGCAATATCCTGATTCTTATCGCAGTGATATTCATCGTCTTGGGCGCACTGTGGGCAGCGTACTGGGTATTGGTGCTCGCGAAGCGCGAGCAGACCGACGATTCTTACGTGAACGGCAACAAAGTGGTGATCTCGGCGCAGATTTCCGGCACGGTGATTGCGGTGCTTGCCGATGACACGCAACTGGTCAAGGCGGGCCAGGTGCTGGTGCGTCTCGATCCCATCGATGCAGAAACCGGCTTGAGCCGCACGGCCAGCGCGTTGGCGCAAACCGTTCGTCAAGTGCGCCAGGAAAGAGCGACCGCGGATCAATACGACTCGGTCATCGAAACCAGAAAGCTCGAGCTCGCGCGTGCGGAGGCCGATCTTGCCAAACGCGAACCTTTGCTGGCCGACCATGCCATTGCGCCGGAAGAAGTGCGGCACGCGCGTGAAAGCGTCGAATTGGCGCGGGCCGCGTTGACCCAAGCGGTGCGCCAATCGACTTCCTCGCACGCGTTGGTCGATGGCACGGAAGTGGAAGACAATCCGGCGGTGTTGCAAGCCAAGGCGGCGTATCGCGATGCGTGGATCGCCTCGCAACGCAATGCCGTCGTGGCCCCGGTCACCGGGTATGTGGCGGAGCGCAGCGTACAACTGGGTCAGCACATCCAGGCGGGACAGGCGCTCATGACCGTGATCCCGCTGAACTCATTGTGGGTGGATGCGAATTTCAAGGAGGTACAGTTGCGGCACCTACGTATCGGACAGCCGGCGCAGGTGCGCAGCGATCTTTACGGCGGATCCTATATATTCCATGGCCACGTCAAGGGCATGTCGGCCGGAACCGGCGCCGCGTTCTCCTTGCTGCCGGCGCAAAACGCATCGGGCAATTGGATCAAAGTCGTGCAGCGCGTGCCGGTACGAATTCAAATCGACGATAGCGATCTCGCGAAGTCGCCGCTGCGCGTGGGTCTATCCGCCACTGTGACGGTGGACACGACGACTCGCGACGGGCCGGTGCTGGCGATGGATGCGACCGACACGCCGGTGGGTGATACCCAGGTTTATACCCAGGATCTCGACAAGGCCAATGCCGAAGCCGATGCCGTCGTGCGTCGCAATCTTAGCCAAATTCGCTAGCCAAAAACCCGCCCATGGCTGAGCCCCCACGGCCCGCGGCAGTGCCCGAGTATCCGCCGCTGCGGGGCGGTAAGCTCTTGTTCCTGACGGCGGCGATTGCTACCGCGTCGTTCATGGAGATTCTTGACATGACCATTGTCAACGTCTCCGTTCCGGCCATTTCCGGCAGTCTCGGGGTCAGTACCTCGGAGCGCCCATCGTGGGCCGTAATATGAATCGCTTGAATCTGCGGCTCGCTGCAAGCTTCGCGTTCTGCGTGTTCGGTCTCGCCATTTTTTGGACCGCCACTCTCAATGAAACCGCGAGCTTTGGTCAATTTGCCACGCCGCGTTTTCTGCAGGGCTTAGGGATCGCGTTTTTCTTCCTGCCGCTGAATCAAATCATGCTGTCCGGGATTCCGCCGAGCGACTTGGCATCGGCCTCGGGTTTGAGCAATTTCGTGCGCACCATGTCGGGCAGTATTGCGACCGCTACGACAGTGTTCATCTGGAATCGGCGTACGGATTACCACCATGCCGTACTGACAGAACATATCCGCAACTCCGCCGACGCGTGGACTCAATACCAAGCGCAGCTCACGGCCCATGGCATCGGGGGCACGGGCGCCTTCCAATATGTCGATCAAGTCATAACGAAACAGGCACTGACCTTGGGGGTCAATGACGTGTTCCATGTCCTGGCGTGGATGTACCTGCTATTGATCCCCTTTATCTGGCTCGCCAAACCGCCGTTTACGGCGCGAGGAGCCGACGCAGCTCACTGATCAACGCTTGCGATACCGTGTAGGATCTCGATTACGTCGGTTTTTACATGGGTAGACCCTTGAGTTCACCATATATCGTTGCTGTTGGCGGAACATTGCGTGCCAATTCTTCGACCGAAAGAGCCATGCGGTACGTGCTCGCCGTCGCGCAGCGCGCGGGAGCCAGAACCAAACTCATCAGCGGTTCCTCACTGCAGCTGCCGCTGTACCAGCCCGACAATCCGGAACGCACCGATGGGGCCCGGGACCTGGTGGCGGAACTCGCTCTGGCCGACGGCATCATTTTGGGCTCACCGGGTTATCACGGCAGTATCTCAGGCCTCGTCAAGAACGCGTTGGACTATGCGGAAGACTTGCGCACGGATGTGCGGCCTTACTTCAGCGGCCGCGCCGTCGGCTGCATCGCGACGGCGGGTGGGTGGCTCGGCGCGGTGAATACGCTAGGCGCGCTGCGCGACATCGTGCACGCGCTGCGAGGTTGGCCGACGCCGCTCGGCGCCGCCATCAATTCGGCGGAAAAAGTATTCGACGAAGAGGGTACTTGTCAGGTGCCGCGCGTCGCGCAGATGCTCGATTTAATTGCCGGCGAAGTCATCAGCTTTGCGCGGCCGAAATAGTAAGGGCAGGGCAATTTCGGTGCGCTATGTTTTGGGTATTCTGTCGACGGTTGTGCTCGGGATTGCCGCGGCGGCGGCCGCGGTCGCCGCGACGGCACCGGCGCCGGCCGATCTCGTGCTGCTTCACGGCAAGATCCACACGGAGGATGCAAGCCGCAGCGTGGTGCAGGCGCTGGCGGTGCGGGGCAACACCATCGTGGCTGTCGGCACGGATCAGACCATTGGCGAGTTCGTTGGTCCAAGCACCCGCAGGGTCGATCTTGGCGGTCGAGTCGTGCTGCCGGGCATTATCGATGCCCATACGCATCCGGCGCAAAGCGCGCAGGATCTGGACAAGTGCAGCCTCGACGACAAAGCGCTCACGCCGGCGCAGATAAAGAGCCGTGTCGCGGCGTGTCTAAAGGAGCGGCCCGCAGAGCGCACTCAGTGGTTCGAAGTGGTCATGGTCAATCCGTCCGGTCTGACGCTCGAGCGAGCGGACCTCGACTCGATGCTGCCCGACCGGCCCATGCTGCTCAGCGGGTCGGACGGACATACCGTCTGGGCCAACTCGCCTGCATTGAATCTCGCGCACATCACGGCCGGAACCGTGGATCCCGCCGGTGGTCATATCGAGCGCGACGCCGCGGGCCAGCCGACGGGCACGCTGCGTGACATTGCGGCCGAGATCGCGCTGGCCGCGAAGCCTGTTGCCAGTCTCGACCATGAGGCTTCGCAGCTCAATACGGCATTGGACTCTATGCGCGCAATTGGCATCACGTCAGTACAGGACGCGGCCGTCGATGATCACTTGATGCAGATTTACAAACGTCTGTATGACACTCACCGGCTGAACATGCGGGTGCGCGGCTCGTTTTATTTAAAGAATCTTCACGAGCCCGCAGCGGTATTGATCGGCAACGCGGCCAAATTTCGCGCGAAGTGGGCAATCGATCCTGACTTCTTGCGCGCGGATGCCGTGAAAATCTTTGCGGACGGCGTCATCGAATATCCGTCGCAGACGGCGGCTTTGCTGAAGCCCTATCTCGACGCGCAAGGTCATCCGACGCGCAATCGTGGTCCTTCTTATTTCGCGCAGGACAATCTGAACCGGATCGTGACCGCGGCGGACGCCGCCGGATTGACCGTGCACATTCACGCGATCGGCGACCGAGCGGTTCGCTCGGCGTTGGATGCCATCGCGGACGCCAGACATCGTAATGGCGCCTTGGACAACCGCGACCAAATCGCGCACCTGGAACTAATCAATCCTTCCGACTTTCCCCGCTTCAAGGAATTGGGCGTGATCGCCAATTTTCAGTTGTTGTGGGCACAGCGCGACGCCTACGTCGAAAAGGCAACCATCGAGTATCTTGGGCCGCAACGCTCCCGGTACCTCTACCCGGCGCGCTCGCTGCGCGATGCGGGCGCCTTGATCGTCGGCGGCAGCGATTGGGGTGTCAGCAGCTTCAATGCTTTCACCGCAATGGAGCATGCCATCACAAGGTCCGAGGGCCTGGGTCGCCCGGCGTTGTTACCTGAGCAGAGTCTGGCACTTCAGGACATGGTCGATGCCTATACGATCAACGCTGCCTCGGCACTGAAGCAGGAACACACGACCGGCAGCCTTGAGGCCGGCAAGCGCGGCGATTTCATCGTGCTCGATCGCGATATCTTCACGATCGATGTCTTCGATTTGCACAATACGCAGGTGACCGCGACGTATCTCGACGGGCGGGAGGTTTACGCAGCGAATGCGAAGTAGAGCGTTTCGCAATGACATTTGCGCTCGCGCGAATCGCACGCTCAAGGGCGAGCAGTGGACATAACGTGTGCAATTCATCGACTTTGTCGCCGCGAGGAGACGCCGGTCACGGTTTAACTATGCGTGCTTAGACACTATCGTTACGGCACCCGTGCCGCTCGTGGATAATCGACTTATGCCTGCGCCGAAGAATACGCCGTTGACCGGGGAAATTTGGCATCTGACCGTTGAAGACTTATTCGCGCCTTTGCCGGAAACGGTTCGTCTCGGTGGTCCGGGACCCTTCGTGATCAATGTCATTACCTCGACCGCACCGATTGCCCTGCCGGAAAAAAGCTTCGCCGGTTGTGAACGCGCGCATATGTATCAAATACAGCGCACTGAGGATCGACGTCTGCGTTTTCGACTGCGGCTCGGCCTGTTCGACAATGAGGACGAAGCGGATGCGGCCCTCAAAAACGTGCGAGACATCTATCCCGGTGCCATGACGGCAACGGCGGACGCTGACGACTTACGTGCGCTAGCACCCATCCAGGCGAAGATTGATAGGAAGGCCAAGGCTAAGAGAAAGGCCAAGGCTGATGCACACGCCAA
>PMMB01000224.1:0-3422 GCA_003165495.1 Gammaproteobacteria bacterium
TGCCGGCATCCGGTTGAAGGGCGCCGCCGGGACGACTGCCACTCGCCGCCGCACTCCGGCGAGCGTCTCGGCGACCTTTGCGCCCTTGGCGATGTCGAAGTTCGCGTGCAATTCAAAATCGAAACTCGCAAGTTCGATTTGCCGCAGCGTGTCGAGCGCCGCGTTGAACGTGCGCGTGCCCAATAGGCGCTGCAGCATGTCGACGGATAAGGGTTCGCCGGTATCCACATGGGCGGATATGAGCGGCAGAACTTCCGGACGCCATACGAAGTTCTCCATGAACTGGCTGGGAAGCTCTACCGCGTCCCATGCCACGCCGTTGATTCCGGCAATGCTGGGGTAGGCCACGCGCGTCAGCATGTGGTGCAACCCGTGGCCGAATTCATGAAACAGCGTGGTCACCTCGTCATGCGTCAGCAGCGCGGGCCCGCTGCCGACGGGCGCGGTAAAATTGCAAACCAACTGCGCCACGGGGAGCGCTGTTCCCGCGGGCAACGATTTGGCGATGACGCATTCATCCATCCAGGCACCGCTGCGCTTCTCGGTGCGTGAATAGGGATCGAGGAAGAAGCCGGCGACGACCCGCTCGTTTTGATCGAGCAGATCGTAATAACGCACGCTGTGATGCCAAACGCCGACTCCGGGCCGTTCCCGCACATTGATGCCGTAGAGGCGCCGAATCAGAGCAAATAAACCGCTCAACACCTTGGGCAGCGGAAAATACGGGCGCAGCGCCTCCTGCGATACCTTGAAGCGGCTTTCCTTCAGCCGCTCGCCGTAGAACGCCACGTCCCAGGCATTGAGTTTGCGGCCGGCAAATTCCTCGAGATCCGAAAACTCCTGGCGTGCCGCCGGCAGGCAGCGCCGCGCCAAGTCGTCCAAAAAGGCGAGCACTTGCTTGCTGCTCTTCGCCATCCGGGTGGCCAAAGCGTAATCGGCAAAGTTCTTGAAACCCACCAAGCGGGCCAGCTCATGACGCAACGGCAGGATGTCGGCAATGATGGGGTTGTTATCGAATCGTCCGGCGCTGGGGCCCAACTCGGACGCCCTCGTGATCCACGCCTCGTAGATGTCGCGGCGTAGTTGCGGACTCTCGGCGCTGGCCATGACCGTCATGTAGGTGGGCTGATCGAGCTGGAACAACCAGCCGGCTTGATTGGCTTCACGGGCGAGGAAGTCGGCGCGATCGATGGCGTTCGCAGGTAAACCGGCCAGTTCAGCACTGTCGGTGACGCTGCGCGTGTAGGCACGCCCGGCGTCGAGCACATTTTCGGAAAACCTGGTGGCTAACTGCGCCAGCCGCTGCGCGACCTCGCAGTATCGGGTCTTCTCGTCAGGATTGAGATCGACCCCGGCCAGTCGAAAGTCGCGCAGCGCATTTTCCACGACCTTGCGCTGCGACGGATCAAGCGAGCTGCCTTCGTGTTGCAACACGTAGGCATATCCCGCTTGCAAGCCGGAGTTCTGGCCGAGTTCCGAGGAATATGCCGTCAACAGCNNCACGCATTCGTTGTACGCCTCGCGCATTTGCGCGGAATTGGCGACCGCGTTCAAATGACCGATAGGGCTCCAGACCCGGCTCAAGCGGTAGCTCAATTCCTCGACCGGAACGACCAGAGAGGCGAATGTCGGAGCGGATTGTGCGGTCAATTCCGCGAGTCGCGCGCGATTCTCCGCCAGAACCTTTTCAAGTGCCGGACGCGCGTGGCTCGCCTCGATGCGGCCGAACGCGGGCAGCGATTCCAATTCAAGCAATGGGTTGTTCACCGCAGCGATTCTATCAGACGTGCGTCAACATCCAGGTCAGCGCGGCGCTGCTGCCCACGAATCCGCCGATACCCGCCAGCGCACGGCGCCGGAACCGCTGCGCGAGGGATTCGCCGTCGGATGCGGCCAGGAGATATACGCGACCGTCCGTGGGCTCCGCCATGACGTTCAAAGACGGTGGCCGCGTTTCGGACATGCGTCCATCCTGAACCTGGCGGCGAGCGGCCGCGCGGGCCTCATCCCACTCTGCACTGCTCAAGGTCCCGTCGTGGTTGCTGTCGAAGCGCGCCAGCAACGCGGCTTGGTCTTGTTTCCATTCGCGCAACAATTCCGCCGTCGCGGCATCCGGGTCCTCGACGCTGACACCTCCGAGATTGCGAAACGCGCCGAGCGCGCACACATGCTCGTGCGGCTGCAAGCGATGCTCCGTGTAGCGGTATTTGTCGGTCACGAAGGTATCGACCAGCCAACCGAAGATTCCGGTGCCGTTCGGTATGTGCATCTCCGGCCACTCCGACGGTCCGTACCAAACGTCGCTGGCGCCTGGAAAAACTTCCGCGCCGCGCGGATCGACGAGGCACTGACCGGTTCCGTCATCCAGAAGAAAGGGCACCGCACTGGTGTCGCTCTGTATCGTGGACCAAGAACGCGACCGGCCGGAGTAGCGGCGTTCCTCGATTTTATAGCGCCACCAAGTGCAGGGCATGCCGGTCAGAGGTCCCTTGTTCTCGGCATTCGGCGGCATGACNNGTGTCCTCGATGACGCGATTTTTCGCCCACGACTTGAAGGCGTACCAAAACGAATACACGGCCCCCGCCGCGAGGCCGATGACGATGAGCCAAAACTTGAATTGATTGCCGGACATGGCCGGATTCTAGTCTTTAGGTGCTGAAGAGCGCGCCCAAGTCCGCGTCGCTCTTTTCCTCGTTCGCGAATTCCAGCAAGTGCGCCGATGGGAAGCCGAACTTCTGTGCGATCAGGACGTCCGGAAACACTTTCACGCGAATGTTGTTCAGATTGACCTGGTCGTTGTAGAGCTCTCGGCGATCGGCGATGGATTCTTCCAGGGCGGTGATCCTGCCCTGCAATTGCTTGAAGGTTTCGTCGGTCTTCAGTTGCGGATAGTTCTCGGCTACCGCGAAGAGCCGGCCGACGCCGGTGCGCAGTTGCTGCTCGGCCGCGCCGACGGCGGCAATATCCCCCGACGTACGCGCTTGACTGACCGAGGCCCGCGCGCGCATCACTTTCTCGAGCGTTTCTTGCTCGAATTGCATGTAGCGCTTGCAGGTTTCCACCAGCTTCGGCAGCTCGTCGTGACGTTGTTTCAACAGCACGTCGATATTCGCCCATGCGACCTTGACGCTTTCGCGCAGTCCCACAAGTCCGTTGTAAATACCGACGAAATAAACGATCAGTGCAACCGTCAAAGCTAGGATCACGACAAGACTGATCACCGTGGCACCTCATCCGCGAGTTATGGACCCGCGCAGTATATCATTGGGTTTTCCCTCTTCTTCGGTATGGAGTTCACAGTGTCGGACCAAGCCTTCGATCTCATCAGTGTCGGTGGCGGCAGCGGCGGACTGGCCTGCGCGCAGCGCGCGGCCGAATTCGGGGCCAAGGTCGCCGTGATCGAATCGCACCGCTTGGGAGG
>PMMB01000224.1:3436-6146 GCA_003165495.1 Gammaproteobacteria bacterium
GCGACTACGGTTTCAACGTCACCGTGGGCGACAACGATTGGCCGGTGCTGAAGCACAAGCGCGACGCCTATGTGCTGCGGTTGAACGGCATCTACGAGCGCAATCTGGCAACCAAGGGGGTGACCTATGTACGGGGCGCCGCCCGCTTCCTGGACAAGGGCAGCGTCGAAGTGAACGGTGAGCGCATGACGGCGCGGCACATTGTGATCGCGACCGGCGGCAGGGCCACGGTGCCTAAGTTGCCGGGCGCGAATCATGGCATCACTTCGGACGGCTTTTTTTCGCTCGAGCAGCGGCCGAAGCGAGTCGCCATCGCCGGCAGCGGCTACGTCGCCTGCGAGCTGGCCGGAGCGTTCCACGAACTCGGCAGTCAGGTGGAGCTATTCATCCGCAAAGATCATTTGCTGACGAGCTTCGATGCGATGCTGGGGAAATCTTTGATGCGCGAGATGCGCGAGCAGGGGATGACCATCCACCAACACGTAGTGCCGGCGTCGCTTCGCGAGCAGTCGGGCCTAAAGACCTTGACGGCGGCGGACGGCCGGGACTTTTCGGGCTTCGATTGCTTACTGTGGGCGGTCGGGCGTGCCGCCAATGTGAGCGGCCTCGACTTGAGGCAGGCCGGCGTCGCGGTCGATGACTGCGATTTTGTGGTCACTGACGGCTTCCAGAACACCAATGTGCCGGGCATATACGCGATCGGCGATGTGACGGGCCGCGCCGCCCTGACGCCCGTGGCGATCGCCGCCGGTCGAAGGTTGAGCGACCGCCTATTCGGTAACAAAACCGATTGCCGCCTGGAATACAGCATGATTCCGACCGTGGTGTTTACGCACCCACCCATCGGCACCGTGGGCGCGAGCGAAGCCGAAGCGCGCGCTCAATATGGGGACGCCGTGAAAGTGTACATCGCCGACTTCACGCCGATGTACCACGCCTTGACCACGCGGAAAACGCACACCGATATGAAGCTGGTCTGTGTGGGACCGGAACAGCGAATCGTCGGCTGTCACATCATCGGCACCGGCGCCGATGAAATGCTGCAGGGCTTCGCGGTGGCGATTCGCATGGGTGCCACCAAGCGGGACTTCGACGACACCGTGGCGATTCACCCGACGAGCGCCGAAGAATTGGTCACCATGCGTTGAGCCGCTGCCTTACGCGTGATGCGCGAGGGCTTGCAGAACGGGTTGGGTATCGGGCCGTATGCCGCGCCAGAGCAAGAACGACTCCGCTGCTTGTTCGACCAGCATGCCCCACCCCTTGGTCGTGCGCGCCGCATGCAAGGATTTCGCCCACAAGGTGAAGGGGGTGTGACCGCGTCCGTACGCCATGTCGTAACAAATCGTCTGTTCGCCGACGAGACCCACGGGCATGTCGGGCATTTTACCTTGCAGGCCGGCCGACGTAGCGTTGACGATAAGGTCGTAAGGCGGACCCGTGAGATCAGCGAACCCGCAGCCTGAGATTTGACCCAGGTCGGCAAATTCGGTCGCCAAGTTGCGGGCTCGATCGGGAGTCCGATTGGCAATGACCAGCTCGCCCAATTCGCGCTCCAACAAGGGACCGAGCACGCCGCGTACGGCGCCGCCGGCCCCGAGGATCAGAACTCTCTTGTTGGCGAGATTGATTCCTAAGTTGCGCTCGAGATCGGCTGTCAGGCCAAGCCCGTCGGTGTTATCGCCCAGCAGAGAGTCAGCATCGAAATAGGCAATCGTGTTCACCGCCTGCGCACGTTCGGCACGCGGAGTGAGCTCGTTGACGAGCTCCGCCGCCGCTTGCTTATGGGGCAGCGTGACGTTCAGGCCGCGCAGGCCGCTCGCAAACAAGCGTAGGGCTTCGCGCCGAAAGTCATCAGGGGTGATGTCGAATAACCGATACACCATGTTCTGGGCGGTCGCATTGGCAAACATTCCATGGATGAACGGCGACCAGCTATGGGCCACGGGGTGGCCCACGACCCCGTATTGATCCGGTGTGTCTGGCCCAGCGCTTAAGGTCACTCTGCGAGCCACTCCGCGGCGCGTTTGGCGAAATAAGTCAATATACCGTCCGCTCCCGCGCGCTTCATGGACACCAGCACCTCCAGCACCACGGCGCGTTCATCCACCCAACCATTACCGGCCGCGGCCATGATCATCGCGTACTCGCCGCTCACCTGGTAGACGAAAGTGGGCATCCCGAAGCGATCCTTGACGCGACGCACTATGTCGAGATACGGCAGACCTGGCTTGATCATGACCATGTCAGCGCCCTCGCTGATATCGAGAGCCACTTCGCGCAGCGCCTCGTCGGAGTTGCCGGGGTCCATTTGATAGGTATGTTTGCTGCCGGCGCCCAGCTGTCCTTTCGACCCCACGGCCTCGCGAAACGGGCCGTAAAAGCTCGACGCATACTTTGCCGCATAGGCCAAAATCCGCGTATTGACCAAGCCGGCAGTCTCAAACGCATTGCGAATCGCCGCGATGCGTCCGTCCATCATGTCCGAGGGCGCAACCACATCGGCGCCCGCATCCGCATGCGAGCGTGCCTGACGCACCAGGGTTTCCACGGTCAAATCGTTCAGCACGTAGCCCTTATCGTCGATCAGACCATCCTGCCCATGCGTCGTAAATGGATCGAGGGCGACGTCGGTGATGACACCGAGGCCCGGAAACTCCTTTTTCACCGCCCGCACCGCGGCTTGTGCGATGCCGTTCGGATTCCAGGA
>PMMB01000106.1:0-4617 GCA_003165495.1 Gammaproteobacteria bacterium
GGCGCCCACGCAGGTTCTTGCAATTCACCCTCGCTCGCCACCAAGCGCTCCTGTACCCGACCGTCGGCACTGACCAATGCCAGCACGCCGCGCCCGCGGTCGCGGCTCGCGTAGATGATCTCCGCGCCATTCGGCGCATAACTTGGGCTGACGTCAAAATGACCCTTGGTGAGCACTTGGACATCGCCGCGCCCGCGAAGATCCATGGTCGCTATGCGATATCCCCCGTCTTCCTGGGTGACGAAAGCCAATTGCGACTCATCCGGCGACAGCCGCGGCCGCGCGTTGTAGCTGCCTTGAAACGTTAAGCGGCGGGGCTTGTCGCCGCTTTGGGTGCCGACGCGATAGATTTGTGGACCGCCCGCGCGATCCGAAGTGAAATACAGGCTTTGGCCGTCCTTCGACCACTGCGGCTCGGTGTCGATCCCCGGATCGTCGGTGATACGGGTCAGCGCCTGAGTGGCCAAATCCAGCACATAAATATCCAAATTGCCGTCGCGCGTCGAGAGCGTGAGCGCCAGCTTTTTACCGTCCGGCGACCACGCCGGCGCCTGATTCACCCCCGCCCGCGCCGACACACGCCGCCGCTCGCCGGTCTTCAAGAACTGAACATACACCGACGGCAAGCGCGCTTCGAAAGACACGTACGCCAAACTCTGGCCATCCGGCGACCACGCCGGCGACATGAGCGGCTCACTCGATTGCATCACGACGTGCGGATTTTCCCCATCCGCATCCGCCACGATGAGCCGGTAGTCCCTGTGCGGCAAAGACCCCAGCACGGAAATGTAGGCGATACGCGTGGCGAATGCGCCGCGTATACCGAGGATCTTCTCGAACACCATGTCGGCTACTTGGTGGCTCGCGAGACGCAGTCCGGGTTTGTTCGCGCTGATTTGGTATCCCAGCAGCCGCTGGCGAGTGAGGATATTATAAAGCTCGAACGTAATGTTGTAGCGGTCCTGCCCCAACGGCTGAACTTGTCCGACCACCATATAATCGTTGCTGAGCCGGCGCCAATCATCGAAGGAGATGCCGGCGCCGGTGTGCGGCTGCTCGATCATGTCCTTGCGATCCGTGGTCTTGAAGCGCCCGCTGCGGGCCAGATCGTCGCTCACGAGTTGCGCCACGTCGAATGACGCGGCGGCGGCCTCCGGCGAACTGAAAGGCACGATCGCGATCGGAATGGCGTCTGCTTGTCCTTTCGTGATTTCGACCACGAGTTCCGCCCAAATTCGCGGGCAGAACAACAGAAAGCCGATCGCCACCAAATATGAAAATCGTTTATTCATTGGGTTTAAACCTAAATACGAAGTTTCTTTCAAAGAGCGCCGGGTCCGGAGGATCCGGCAACGGCGATGCACGATACACCGCATTTTCGATCGATTGGCGGGCAGCGGCATCGCCATTGCACTGAGTAACGCGCACCCCCGTCACCTCACCGCCTGGAATCTGGGTGACTTCAACCAAACAATCAAGGCCAACGCTCGCCGAAGGCGGCTTGATCCACGCATTTTGGATTCTATTGCGAAGTCGCGCGATATAGCTGTCGCGCAATGGGCCGGACTCGACTGCGCTTCGATGCTCCTCGTCAGCCAGTTGCTTGCGTAATTCAGCTTCGCGGTCCTGGCGGGCGCGCTCATCGGCCGCATGCTTAGCATCGGCGATTTGCTTGGCCTCGGCCGCTCGCTTAGCGTCCGCGGCCTGTTTAGCCTCGGCAGCCTTTTTGGCATCGGCCGCGCGCTTGGCCTCCTCAACGAGGTCGGCCTCTGCGGCCCGTCGCGCCAGCGCCGCCTTCTGCGCTTCCGTTGCTTTTTGGGCGTCGATAAGACGCCGCTGCTCGCCGGCCGCGACCTTGGCGGCGTCCGCCGCAGCCGCTTTGGTCTGCTCGGCGGCCTTGGCCTGCTCAGCGGCCTTGGCCTGCTCGGCGGCCTTGGCCTGCTCAGCGGCCTTGGCCTGCTCAGCGGCCTTGGTCTGCTCGGCGGCCTTGGCCTGCTCGGCGGCCTTGGCCTGGTCAGCGGCAGCCGCTTCTGCGTGCGCCGCCGCCGCGGCCGTGGCTTCTTCTGCGGCGCGCGCACGCGCGGCCTCTTGTTCGGCGCGTTCCCGCGCGGCGTCCGCGGCCGCATGCAGGACTTGCGAGTCCACCACCACCGCGTCGATCGGCAGCGGCTGCAAACTGGGTGGTGTCCGATGGGCGGAAATCAGCGCCGCGAGCACCAGGCCGGCCACCAGTAGTCCGTGCAGCAGCACGGAAACGACGACCGCCCACGAGTGTTCGCGCAAGAAATCCCGCATTCAACCCGCGCCGCTGCCGGCCCCATTGATGCCCCCGCGCGGCGGAGGCCGCACGGGATCCGTTAAAAACCCGACTTTTGAAGCGCCGGCATGTTGCAGCAGCACCATGGCGTGCACGACCGTGCCATAGGGCACGGTGGTATCGGCTTTGACCAAGACCGGGGTCTGTGGATCGCGGCGCAGAAGCGCGGCGGTACGGGCACTCACCGTGGCTTCGGAGGCAGGCTTATCGGGGTTCGGTCCAAAATTGACATAGAGACGGCCCTTGGCGTCGATGGTTACGATCAGCGGCTCGTGTTTGGCCAGGAATTCGGGGTCGATGGGCTTGGCGCCGGCGTCGGGCAAATCCACCTTGACCCCCTCTTTGAGCAGCGGCGCCGTAATCATGAAAATGACCAGCAACACCAACATGACGTCGATGTACGGCACCACATTGATCTCGCCCATCAGCTTGCGGCGGCGAACCGGTTTGGCCATCGGCGTTACGCTTGGGCCGCACGGGCCGGGCCGTGGCGGTGCAGAATCGCCGAAAACTCTTCCACGAAAGTGTCAAACCTCAGTTCCAGGCGGCTCACCTGATCGGCAAATCGGTTGTACGCCACCACCGCGGGAATCGCGGCGAACAATCCGATCGCCGTGGCAATCAAGGCCTCGGCGATGCCCGGCGCCACCGCCGCCAGGGTGGCCTGCTGCACATTGCCGAGATTGTGGAAGGCACTCATGATGCCCCACACGGTGCCGAACAAGCCCACGTAAGGACTCGTGGATCCGACCGTGGCAAGCATCGCCAGATTGCGCTCGAGCCGATCCATTTCACGCATCTGGGCGATCCGCATTGCGCGGCGAGCCCCTTCGAGCAGTTGATCCGTGGGCGTTCCCTGTTGACGCAGCCGGCTGAACTCCCCGAAGCCTGACTCGAAAATGCTCTGCTCGCCGGTCCCCGCACGCCCCTTGGTCTCGATACTGCGATAGAGCGCCGTCAAATCACCGCCCGACCAAAACGCCGTTTCGAACTGGTCGGCTTGGCGCCGAGATTGCGAGATGACGCTGCTCTTTTTAAAGATCACAGCCCAAGACGCCACCGAGGCGCCCATGAGCAACACCATGACCGCCTGCACGATGACGCTCGCATCGAGCACCAGGGTCCAGATCGATAAGTCATTGCCCATTACGCCACTCCACAAATAAATCCTTTGGAATCGGCCGCGGTTTCAACGTGCCGGAATCGAGACAGGCGACGCGAGTGCTCGCGTCGATGAGCTGCACGTCGCCGCGCATGATGGTTTGCTTGAACGATATTGTCGCACCGCTCAAGCGTGCAAGTTCCGCAGTGACGAGAATTTCATCATTGAGTACCGCCGGACGCACAAAATCCACGACGAGGTTCACCACCGCGAACTGCAATTGCCGCTCCATTCGCAAGCGGAGCTGATCTATGCCGAGGGCCCGCAGCCAATCGGTTCGACAGCGCTCCATGAATTTCAGGTAGTTCGCGTAATACACCACGCCGCCCGCATCGGTATCCTCCCAGTAGACGCGACAATTGATGGCAAAGTTCGGCGCCGGCCGCATTACTCAAGGATCCCGGAACAAGGGCATGTTCAAGTCCCGATCCATCGCGGGCGCCGCGAGCCCGAAATGTGCATAGGCGCTGCGCGTCGCGACGCGTCCGCGGGCCGTGCGCATCAGAAATCCCTGTTGAATCAGGAACGGTTCGATGACGTCCTCGATGGTGCCGCGCTCCTCGCTCATAGCCGCGGCCAGGCTGTCGACGCCGACCGGTCCCCCTTCGAATTTTTCGATCACGGCCAGCAGCAACTTTCTGTCCAGCGTGTCGAATCCTTGAGGATCCACTTCCAACATGTCGAGTGCCGCGATCGCGACTTCCGCACTGATGTGCCCGGCAGCCTTGACCTCGGCGAAGTCGCGCACCCTGCGCAGCAGCCGGTTGGCGATGCGCGGCGTGCCGCGCGACCTCTCGGCGATGCGATGGGCACCATCCGCTTGCAGCTGCAGCTTCAAGATCGACGCACTGCGCGTGACGATTTTCGTGAGGTCCTCCGTAGAATAGAACTCCAGTCTCTGCACGATGCCGAAGCGGTCGCGCAGCGGCGAGGTTAAGAGCCCCGCGCGGGTGGTGGCGCCCACCAGGGTGAACGGCGGCAGATCGAGTTTGATCGACCTTGCGCCAGGGCCCTCGCCGATCATCAGATCGAGCTGCGAGTCCTCCATCGCGGGGTACAGCACTTCTTCGACCACGGGACTCAAGCGATGGATCTCATCCACGAACAACACGTCGCGTGGTTCGAGATTGGTCAACAA
>PMMB01000106.1:4641-8060 GCA_003165495.1 Gammaproteobacteria bacterium
AAAATCAGCACATGATCCAGAGCCTCGCCCCGATTGCGCGCCGCCTGTATGAAGATCTCCATCTGGGTCTTCACGGTCGACTGTCCCACGTAGTCGGCAAGACACTTCGGCCGCACGGCGCGGTCGGCCACCTCGTCTTCCCGCTTGGCCGGCCCCGCGATGATTCGATCCTGTTCAATTCCCATTCTGGTTCTTCAAGCCTTGGCCGCCGACTTGAGAGCGCGCCGTATGATTTCCGTGGTCGCAAGGTCCGGTTCATCAACCGACTTCAAGAGTCGAACCACTTCCGGCGGTTTGTAACCCAGGGCAATCAGGGCGCTGAAGGCCTCGCTTTGCGCAGTTACGGTCGCCCCCATGCCTGCCGGACTGCCGCCGGCCGCCGGCATCGACAGCTTCTTGACGCTGTCGCGCATCTCGATGATCACGCGCTCGGCGGTCTTGCGGCCGATGCCCGGAATCCTCGTGAGCATCGCGATATCCTCGGCCTCGATGATACGCAGGAAATCGTCGACGCTGGCGCCGGAAAGAATACCCAGCGCGATCTTCGGCCCAACCCCGGAGACTTTGAGCAGGCCGCGAAACAACCGCCGCTCGCCGTCGGTGCCGAAGGCGTACAAAATATGCGCATCCTCGCGGACCACCAAATGGGTGAACAACGCGACGGGTTCGCCCGCGGCCGGCAATCCATAGAAAGTCGACATCGGGGCTTCCATTTCATAGCCGACGCCGTTCACGTCGACCATGAGCATCGGCGGTTGCTTGACCGCCAAGCGGCCCTTGAGAAAACCGATCACCCGCGGCTCACAGAACGCAGTACGGAGACCCGCACACGACCCCGCAGCGCATGGCACACGGCGACGGCCAGGGCATCGGCGGCGTCGGGCGACAGCGGTCCGTCAAGCTTGAGAATACTTTTCATCATGAGCTGCACCTGCGCCTTTTCCGCGCTCCCCGACCCCACCACGGCCTGCTTGATTTGCCGCGTCGCATATTCGAATACCTCAGCGCTTGCATCCGCGGTACCGCAGATGGCGGCGCCGCGCGCCTGCCCCAATTTCAGCGCGCTGTCGGGATTTCGATTGACGAAAACACGTTCAATGGCGATTTCGTGGGGCCGGTACTGGGCGACGACGGTCTGCACGCAACGAAAGATCTCGCATAGGCGATCGGCGAATTCACCCTTCTCGGTGCGAATCACGCCGCTTGCCACATAGGTCAATCGAGGGCCCACGGCATCCAAGACGCCGAATCCCGTGCGCTGGGACCCAGGATCGATCCCGAGCACGCGCAAAGTGGCCGCGTCAGCACCGCGCAAGCGTATCGCCCTCATCGTCGGCTGCGCAGGGGCCGTAGCTTTCAAAGCGCATACTTCGGATCCGTCATGGCCGCGTATGATACCGACAATGGGCGCTTAAACCCACCGCCGGAACCGGCGCAAATCAAATGGAAACAACGGCTTCAACCCCGATGACAACCAGCGAACGGCTGCACGCTGCCTTTGCAGCGGTGCGCGCGCTCGATTTGTCCGGCGCCGACGTGAGCCTAATGCGCGCCGGCCTGGAAGTCGCGCAGATCGTGCGCACTCTCGATGCCGACGACGACGTGGTGATCGCGGCCATGTTGCAGCCGCTGATCGATGCCAAACTCATGGATCGAGAAGCCGCCGACAAGCACTTTGGAGCCGATGCGACTCGCCTGGCGCGGAACTTGAGCCAATTGGGAGAATTCGGCTTAAGGCCGGATTGGACGCCCGAACAGGGCCTCGAATCCGGTCAGGCCGAGGCACTGCGCAAGATGCTGCTGGCCGTCATCGGTGACGTGCGATTGGTGGTCGTGCGCCTCGCCGGACAATTGCAAAAAATGCGTGCCGCCAAGTCGCTCGATCCGAGCCTGCAGCGCAAGCTCGCGACCGAAACCCGCGAAGTCTATGCGCCTCTCGCCAATCGATTGGGTGTGTGGCAGTTGAAGTGGGAGCTGGAAGACCTTGCATTCCGATATCTTCAGCCCGGCGACTACAAGCGCATCGCCGCCGCTCTCCAAGTGCGGCGTTCCGAACGCGAGCGCTACATGGAAGAGTTGAAGACGCTTCTGCGCAGCGAATTGCGCGACGCAGGCATCGACGCGACGATCGAGGGGCGGCCGAAACACATCTATAGCATTTGGCGCAAGATGGACGCCAAGCAGCTCGCCTTCGAGCAACTCATGGACATTCGCGCCGCACGCATCCTCGTGAACACCGTTGCGGAATGCTATGCGGCGCTGGGTGTGGTGCACTCGCTGTGGCAGTTCATTCCCGGGGAATTCGACGACTACATCGCGACCCCGAAGGACAATCGGTACCGTTCGATTCATACGGCGGTCATCGGACCCGGCGCGCAAGCAGTGGAAATCCAGATCCGAACGCATGAAATGCATGCGAATTCCGAGCGCGGCGTCGCGGCGCACTGGCGCTATAAGGAGGGAGGCCGGGGCTCCTTAGCCTATGATCTGAAGATCGATCAACTGCGCTCCTTGTTGTCGCCGACCGAAGNNTCGCCCAAGGGTGAAATCGTCGATGTTCCGGTCGGCGGCACGCCGCTGGATTTTGCCTATCAAGTGCATACGGATTTAGGTCATCGCACCCGCGGTGCGAAGGTCAATGGGCGCATGGTGGCGCTCGACTACAAGCTCAAGAACAGCGAAACGGTGGAGATCATCACCGCCAAGGCGGGCCATCCGTCCCGCGATTGGTTGTCGCCCCAATCAGGGTTTCTTGCGAGTCCAAGGCACCGCAATAAGGTACGCGCCTGGTTCCGCAAGCAGAATGAGACCCAGAACAAAGCCGAAGGCCGGGCGATGTTCGATAGAGAGTTACAACGCTTGGGTGTCAACAGCCCACCCATCCCCGAATTACTCGGCGAGCTGAAATTACCCAGCGCCGAGGCCTTGCACGAAGCCTTGGGATTGGGCGAGGTCAGCCCCGCGCAAGTGGCGGGAGCCATCCAGCGCATACTCCACGCGCGCGAAGTCCGTCCGGAGCGGGTCGCGAGCCCGAAGAGTGCGGCGGCCGCCCGGGAACCGGAAATGGAGGTTCAAGGCATAGGCGATTTACTGTCCACCTACGCGCGCTGTTGCAAGCCCGTGCCGCCCGAAGCAATCGTCGGCTACATCACGGTGGGCAGAGGCGTCAGCGTTCATGCCCAGTCTTGCGCCAATCTCGGCCGCCTCAGCATCAAGTCGCCGGCGCGAGTGCTGGCGGTCACTTGGGGCAAGATGGGCTTGAACGAATTCCCGGTGGAGATCGACGTGCAAGCCTTCGATCGACGCGGCTTGGTGCGTGATGTCAGCGCCGCACTGGCGGACGACAAGATCAGCATCCAGGGCATGAACACCGTCACCGACAAACGCGACAACGTGGCTCATATGCTGATCAAGATATC
>PMMB01000106.1:8162-8827 GCA_003165495.1 Gammaproteobacteria bacterium
AGAGCAACGCCGCTCAATGCTCTAATGAATGCCCAATGGCCGACCAACAGCGTCGTCGCGCTGTCGTCGCGAGCCGCCATGAGGGCCCGAAAGGCATTGGCGCGTTCGCTCGTCTCTTCCGGCGTTTCGATGCCGTCATGCCACCACTTCGGCGGCAGATGTCCAAAATCATGGTGCGGAAACCGCGTTGCAAGCAAACTGGGCGGACTGCCGACATCACACACAAAAGCGGCCTGTTCGCGAACTTCCCGCATGATTTTAACCGGTACCTGATGAATTCTGAAGATCGGTTGCGCGGTCTGCAATGCGCGGGTGTACGGCGAGATGATGATGCGCGTCAGGGCTGTGTCCGCGAGTTGCATCGCGGCTGCCGCCGCCTGCTCGACGCCAAGCGGCGTCAATTCCGGATCTTCAATCCCCGGATCGACCCGAGTCTCGTTGAAATGCAGGTTAAAATAACTTTGGCCATGGCGCAGCAAAAACATAGGTGCCGCAACGCTAACGATTGATGGCGTCGATCGCCTTCTTGTCCACCGCCAATGCGGCTTCGTGAATGGCCTCTGACAGAGTCGGATGGGCGTGAATGGTGCGCTGGATGTCTTCGGTGCTCGCCGAATATTCCATTGCGAGTACCGCCTCGCTGATCAGCTCGCCCGCCATTGGCC
>PMMB01000290.1 GCA_003165495.1 Gammaproteobacteria bacterium
ATCTCGGCGGACCGGATGCGGATTCGGCAGATTCTCAACAATCTGGTGACCAACTCGCTCGAAGCCCTGGAGGGCCGGCAGGGCGCCTGTATCGAGATCGAAACTCATGTGTCCGAGGATGGGCCCAAGCAACCAGCGTCGGTGGCGATCGTGGTCACCGATAATGGACCGGGGTTTCAACGGGACTTGATCGGTACCGTGTTCGACCCCTATGTCACGAGCAAACCCAAGGGCACCGGCTTGGGGCTTGCGATCGTGAAGAAAATCGTCGAAGAACACGGCGGACGCATTGAGGCGGATAATCAGCGCACGGGCGGCGCCCGCGTGCGAATTCTATTGCCGTTGGGCGACAGCGCACGCTCCTTGGGTGTGCGTGAACCGCGTAAAGGCGAACACAGGAGAGAACGGGTATGACCGCTTCGAGAATATTGGTGGTGGACGACGAGGCGGATATCCGCGGATTGTTGAAAGAGATTCTTTCCGAAGAGGGTTATGAGGTGGAAGTCGCGGCGGACGCGAGCCAGGCGCGATCTTCGCGCGCCGCCCAGGTGCCCGACCTCGTGTTGCTGGATATCTGGATGCCGGATACCGACGGCATCACCTTATTGCGTGAATGGTCGGTGACCGACGGTTACGATTGCCCGGTGGTGATGATGTCCGGTCACGGCACGGTCGAGACCGCCGTCGAGGCTACGCGCTTAGGGGCATACGATTTCGTCGAGAAGCCGCTGTCGTTGACCAAACTGCTGCGGACGGTGGAGCGGGCGCTCGATGCCGGGCGCCGCAAGCGATTGTCCGCGCGCGCGCAAGGCTCGACGCTCGCCGTGCCCATCGGCAAGAGCAAGGTTACCCAGGCCCTGCGCGAGCAAGTGCAACAGGCCGCATCCAGTTCATCGGCGGTGCTGCTGCTCGGGGAATTGGGAACCGGACGCGAGGCCTACGCGCGCCACCTGCACTCGCTGAGCGCACGCGCATCCAAGCCGTTTTTCATGGTGGTCGCCGCGAGCTTAGGGCAAGACCCGGCCGCAGCGCTGTTTGGCAGCGAACGGGACGGCCGCGTCGAGTTGGGAGCGCTCGATCAAGCAGCCGGCGGATCGTTGTACGTGAACGGACTGGAGGATTTGAACAGCGAAGCGCAGCGCGCGCTGGCGGGTGCCATCGAGCAGAATAGCTACACGCGCGTGGGTGGGCGGCAGCGGCTGCCGCTCAACGTGCGCTGGATCAGTTCGGCGCAGGACGGCTTCGAATTGCGCGCCTCTCCCGTACCGTTCCGCCGCGATCTCGTGGCGCACCTCAACGTGATCACATTGCGGGTGCCAAGCTTGCGCGATTACTCCGAGGACGTGCCCGATCTATTGCGCTTCTACGTCGATCGCTTGGTCGACGATCAACATTTGTCGCTGCGCCGCTTCAGCGTCGCCGCACAGAATCGACTGCGAAACTATCCGTGGCCCGGCAATGTCGGCGAACTCAAGAATCTGGTGCAGCGCGTGCTGATTTTGGGCGTCGGCGAGGAAATTCGGCTCGAAGAAATCGAGCGCGAACTGGCGGTGAAACTGGCGGTGGACGAGCCGCTGGTGAAACAAGACTTGCTCGCGCTGCCGTTGCGCGAGGCGCGCGAACAATTCGAGCGAGCTTATCTGCAGCAGCAGCTGCTCTTGTGCAACGGCAAGGTGGGTCAGCTGGCCAAGCGGGTCGGTATGGAGCGCACCCATCTATACCGCAAGTTGCGGGCATTAGGCGTCGATTTTCGGCAATTAGGGGAAGACTAGCGCCGATCCCTTCGCGGTGATTTGATCGGTTGGGGCAGTCGCGCGCCGGGGTAGGCAGCCGCAAGGCAACGAAAGGCAGCAGTTGCCTTGCGGCTACCTACCCCGACGAGCGAAGACTCGAACCCATCAACGACACGACACCGAGAGATCGGCGGGCGCCGCCAAGCTCCTTCTTAAGCGCTGTGATGTCAGCGACCAGCGCCACCAATCCTTGCGCCCGCTCAACAGCAAAGCGCCGAGGACCGAACTAGTCGCCGACGCGGATCACCAGCACGTCGACATCGGCTTTGCGCAGGATTTGCCGCAAGCGATTGAGTTCGTCCAGCTTGGNNAATCGGGCCGATGCGGATCCGGTGCCAGGTATCGTTGTCCACCGACACCTTTTGTACTTTGGATTCGATTCCTTGCAGCGCAAGCTTCGCGCGCACGCGGTCCGCGTCGGCGAAGTTCTTGTACGAACCGGCTTGCAGCACATAGGTTCCGCGACGCGTCTCGGGGACGGATTTGGTGTCCGGCCGCACGTCCTTATCCTTCTCCGGGACAACCACTTCGAATTTCGGCAGCATGTCGTAGAAGTCGTATGATTTCGCCGGCTCTTCCGCGCCCGAGTCCCCGGTTTCGGCATCGGGAAATTCGCTGCTGCGGAATTTCTTTTTATCCACTTTGCCGGTTCTCGCGATCTGCGCGTCGGGCCGATGGTCTTTGATGTACACGATGCCCGCAACCGAAAGGCCGACCGCCAATCCCCACAATACGCC
>PMMB01000333.1 GCA_003165495.1 Gammaproteobacteria bacterium
CGCGTCGCGAGCGCGCTGGTGACACGGCTGAAACTGATGTGCGGACTCGACATCGCCGAGAAGCGGCTGCCTCAGGACGGACGCTTCACCATCCGCGTTCAGGACGCCGCCGTCGACGTGCGTCTGGCGACGATGCCGACCACCCACGGCGAGTCGGTCGTCATGCGTCTGCTCAGCCAGTCGGCAACCCTGCTGTCGCTCGAAAAACTCGGAATGACGGCGGCAACCGAAGTGCGTTTTCGACGCTTGGTCGANNACCACCCTGTATGCCGCACTCAATCACATCAACAAACCCGGCGTCAAAGTGATCACGGTCGAGGATCCGGTCGAATACCGCATGGACGGAATCACACAGGTGCAGGTGTTGCCGAAGATTGGCCTCGATTTTGCGCGCGTGCTGCGCACGGCACTGCGTCAGGATCCCGACATCATTCTGGTCGGTGAGATACGCGATCGCGAGACGGTGGATATCGCGCTGCGCGGGGCGATGACCGGTCACTTCGTATTCTCAACCTTGCATACCATCAATGCGATCGCCACCGTCAACCGGCTGCTCGATATGGGTGCGCCGGGTTACATGATCGCGGCCGCCGTACACGGCATCGTCGCCCAGCGGCTGGTGCGGCGGGTATGCGCCGACTGCACCCAACCGGCGACGCCGACCGTGAACCAGATTGCGTGGCTCGCTACCTGCCGTCCGGGGCTCAAACTCGGGCCGCAGAAATTCATGGCGGGAGCCGGCTGCACGTATTGCAACCTGACAGGATACCGCGGCCGTGTGGCCGTCTACGAACTTCTCGAGATCGACCGGACGCTGGCCGACGCCGTGGGACGCGGTGATCTCGAAGGATTCGCCCGCGCGGCGCGCGGCAGCGCCGGGTATCTGCCGCTCGCCCAGGGGGCAATCGACTATGCGCTCGCCGGCGTCACCTCACTTGCCGATGCGATGGCGGTCGGCGGCGGACTCGAGGAACTGATCGACGACGACGCGGCCGCACCGCTCGAGGACTCGATCGTCGCCACGCTGCTCGAGCAGCGAGCTTAAGGCCGTGGCTAATTTCCGCTATCGAGGCCGGTCGGGGCGCGGCGAACTCATGACGGGTCTGCTCGACGCATACGACGCCGATGCGGTCGCGGCGCGTTTGCTGAAACTCGGCATCACGCCCCTTGACATAGCACCTGACGCGGCGCCGGGGACATCGCCGGGAGTATCGGTTCAGGAATTGCTGCAGCGGTTCGGCGTGGGGAAACCATCGAGCGCCGACCTGGTGCTGTTCTCGCGGCAGATGTATTCGATCACCAAATCCGGCCTGCCGCTGCTGCGCGGGTTGCGCGGACTTGCGCAGTCGACCCAGAACGTAGTGCTGCGCGATGCCCTGTACGACGTGTTGCTCAGCCTCGAATCGGGCCGCGAGTTCGCCACCTCGTTGGCGCGGCATCCCGGAATCTTTTCACCCCTGTTCATCAGCATGGTGCGGGTGGGC
This sequence comes from Gammaproteobacteria bacterium, assembly GCA_003165495.1. GTDB lineage: Bacteria > Pseudomonadota > Gammaproteobacteria > Steroidobacterales > Steroidobacteraceae > Bog-1198. The sequence goes on from PMMB01000333.1 coordinate 1,485, forward strand.
GAGTCCACCGGCACGCTCGACAAAACATTCCTGCGGCTGTGCGAATACTTGAGCCAGGACCAGGACGTCCAGGATCGGGTCAAGAGCGCGGTGCGCTACCCGCTCATCGTCATCGGCGTGATCGGCATCGCAATCGCCGTGATCACCGTCTTCGTGATCCCGAATTTTGCGCCCCTGTTCAAAGTGCTGGGCAATGACATTCCGCTGCCGACGCGCATCATCATGGGCACATCCGAAATCGCGCGCGCCCATGGCATCTCGATCATCGTGGGAGCGATGCTCGCGCTCTTTGCGTTCAGGCGCCACATTGCCACGGAGGCCGGCCGCTACCGCTGGGATCGCTTCAAGCTCAAGCTCCCGGTGCTCGGCGAACTTCTGCATCTGTCGATACTGTCGCGCGTGACACGCTCGCTGTCGATTTCGTTGGAAGCCGGNNTGACGCTGCTGTCCCGCTCCTCGGGCAATGAGTATCTTGGGGAACGGCTGGTGCGGCTGCGCGATGCGGTCGAACGCGGCGAACCGCTGAGCAATGCGGCCGCCGGCGCCGGCATTTTCACGCCGCTGGTGCTGCAGATGGTGCTGGTCGGCGAGGAAACCGGCGAGCTGTCGCAGCTGCTCGAAGAAGTCTCCGGATATTACCAGCGCGAGGTCGATTTTCGCCTGCGCAACCTGACCGCGATGCTCGAGCCCTTGCTCATCATCGGGGTCGGCGCCATGGTGCTGATCCTGGCCCTCGGCGTTTTTCTGCCCATGTGGAACATGATCGGGAAGGTCGGTCACACCGGATGACGAATCATCGAGAGTCCTATCACATCCTATGGGTAAATCCCGGTTATTCCTTGGAAACACGCGCACTATCGGCGCAACGCGATCAATTCCTGACGTAGGAGCGCGAGCACAGAACGATCAATCAACGGGCGAAAGGCGCCGCGGAGTAGAACATGATGAACCTTAAGGCGCGTGGATTCACGCTTATTGAATTGGTGGTGGTGATCACGATCCTCGGCATCCTGGCCGCTTTCGCGATACCCAAATTCATTGCGCTCGACTCGCTGGCGCGCACCGCCACGGTGAACGCGCTTGCCGGCAGCGTGAAAAGCGCGGCGGCACTGGCGCGCGGCTTGGAGATGGCGACCGGCGGTACCAGCACGACCAGTGTGACGATGGAAGGCCAGGCAGTCACTATGCTCAATTTCTACCCCGACCTCCCGGGCATTGCGCTCGCCATCAACATGACCGGCACTGACTTCACGTACGCCCCGGCGACCGGAATATGGACCAAAACCAATGCGCCCACGCCCGCCGGCTGCATTGTCACTTACACGCCCGCGACGGCACTTGCGCCACCGACGGCGCTGGCGACAACCACCGGCTGTTGATTTCGCCTGCTACTTAGCGGGACGGATTCCCGCTCGGAGAACAAGATGCCGCGCTCGGCAGGATACCGTGCGTATGGCACGAGGTTCGAAGGCTACACGCTGGTCGAACTGGTGGTGGTGATTACAATCACGGGCATCATGGCGGCCTACATCGCGCCGCGCTTTTGGACTCAGCAGACCTTCTCCGACCGGGGATATGTCGATGAACTGGCGGCGGCCTTGCGCTCGACGCAAAAGGCCGCCGTCATTACCGGTTGCGCGGCGCAGTTGACCCTCTCGCCGAGCAGTTACGCGGCGACACAGCAAGCAGCCTCGGGCAACGCCTGCAACCCGAGCGACACGACTTGGTCGACGCCGCTGTTGAGCGCCGATGGGTCGGCGATTCAGAACACGGCGCCGGCGAACACCACCGCCAGTCCCAGCGGCGTCTTTCGCTTCGACACCCAGGGCCGATTGAGTTCGAGTCCCGCAACGACCGTCACCGTGGGCACCCACACGATCACCATCCTTGCGGGCACCGGCCTGGTGCAGGTGCAATAGCCATGCGCATGCGCAGTCGGCATCGCGGCGTGACGCTAGTTGAGCTCGTGGTGGCCATCACCATCGTCGCGATCGCCGTGACGACGATCTTGGGTGCGCTGGCCGCAGTCGCCACGCGCAGTGCGGATGCGATGATGCAGCAGCAGGCCATCGCCATCGCCGAGTCCTATCTCAGCGAGATCCTGCAGCGTTGGGTGGTCGACCCCAACGGCACGCCGCCGAACACCGGNNCGCGCCAGCTGGGACCTCGTCGATCAGTACAACGGCTTGGTGGATGTGGGCGCTCATGACCAATTCGGCAACCCCATTGCCTCCTTGAGCAACTATTCGGTCAGCGTCAGCACCTCCCAGTCGAGCGCCCTCGCCGGTGTACCCGCGGCCGCCGCTCGCCGCGTCGACATCACCGTGAGCTACCCGCCGAGCGCAAGCGTCACGTTATCCGGCTACCGGACGAGCTATTGACATGCACACCGCAACTCGCGTAGCCCGCGGCTTTACTCTCATTGAGCTCGTCATCACCATTGCGGTCGGCTCCGTGGTGGTTGCGTTCATGGCAATGTTCATCGTCACGCCGATGACGATCTACACCGCGCAGACTCGGCGTGCCATGCTCGTCGATGCGGCCGACAGCGCATTGCGCTTCATCGGGCGGGACCTGCGCGCCGCATTGCCAAACAGCGTACGCGTCAGCGCGAGCGGCAGCGTGACGGCGCTCGAACTGCTGGCCACCGCCGATGGCGCGCGTTATCAGGATAGCGGCCCCCTGTCGAACCCGGCGCTCGCGCTCGACCTGACGGCGGCCGACGGCGCGTTTGCGACCACGGTTCCCTTCACGCAGCTGACCCTGCCGTGGATGTCGAACGCCTACTTTCTCTCGATCTACAATGTCGGCGTACCGGGCGCCAATGCCTATCAAATGGCCAATGTCATCACGCCGGCCGGAACGACGATCACGATTTCGGCGGGCGCGACGGCCAACCAGGATCTAGTGACGCTCAGCCCCGCATTCCAGTTCGCATTCGGCTCACCGGGCCAACGCGTGTTCCTCGTGAGTGGCCCGGTGTCATACCTGTGCGACACGAGCGCCGCGACGCTGACTCGCTACTCGGGTTACACGATCGCGAGTGCGCAGCCCGCGAGCGCCGCGGCGCTGACCGCCGCCGGCGCGAGCGCAGCGCTGGTGGCAAGTAACGTCGCGGGATGCCAATTCGTGTTGAGCGCCGGCACGGCGCAGCGCAACGCCCTCGCCACGCTGACACTGCAGATCGCCCAGAGCGGCGAATCCGTGCAGCTGCTCCATCAAGTACAAGTGGTGAATGCGCCATGAGGCCGCACGCTCCGATGGATCGGCAGATGTCGGGCTTTGCACTCATTCCCGCCCTGTTTCTGATTGTCGTGCTGGGTGTTCTGGCTGTAGTCGCGATCCGGGTCGGAACCGGGCAGCAGCAGGCCGTGACGATGTCGCTGCTGCAGGCGCGCGCACTCAGTGCCGCGCAGACCGGCGTCGAGTGGGGCGCTTACAAGGCCCTGAACGGCAGCTGCGTCGCCAGCACGACGCTAACGCTCACTGAGGCGGCACTGAATGGGTTCTCCGTGATCGTCACCTGTTCCGCCGTGACCTTCTCGACCGGCGCCGCGACCAACACATCCTACGTGCTCAACTCGGCGGCGACTACGGGGCTGTACGGTCAGCCCGGCTACGTGCACCGCGTCGTCAGCGGAACCTATACGAATGCAACCTAACGCGCAGGCCGATCAATGAAACCTCGTGAACCGTGGGCCGCCGGCGCCGTGTGGTGCGCACGCGCGCTGCTGATTGCGCTGCTGTTCACGCACCCGAACCCAAGCCGGGGAGCTATCGCTTACGTGGCGTTTTCGGCGCCTGCGCTGGGTTCGACCCCCGTTGGCTCGATCACGATCACGGCACCCGCGGGTCTCGCGACGGGAGACGTCCTGGTCGCCTTCGTCGGCCAGAACACCAGTAATCTACCCATCGTCAGCGCCGCACCGGTAGGTTGGACATCGGTATTGCAACAAAACGACGGCGCATCGATCGGCGTCGCAGTCTACTCCCGGGTCGCGACCTCGACGGACGTCGCGGGCACGAGCACCTACACCTGGACCTTCCAGGGGTCCGCACGCTCAGGCGGCCTGATGCTCGATTTCCGCGGGGTACTGAGTACGGCTCCCGTGGTCACGAGCGCCTCGACAGTGAACGGCAACTCGGGCAATTACACGGCGCCGTCGATCACGCCCGGTATCCCGAACACCGAATTAGTCGTGCTGTATGCGGCCGATAACGGCACCAACAGCATGAACGTTCCCACCGGAATGACGAGCGCCTTCGTGGGCGGCACGGGTGGCGGGCCAAATGGTCTCCTCATTGGTGCATTCACCGAGGCGTTGGCCGCGTCCACCGCGACCGGCACGCTGCAATCCACAACCAATGGTCCGGCCGTCAACATAGGGATCAGTCTGGCGTTCCAGCCGGCTGGCGGCACCACACCCGATCACTTCGCAATCAGCGATGCAGGCACGGCGGTGAACTGTCAGGCATCGCCGGTGACCATCACCGCGCACAGCGCGACGCACACGGCGGTGTCGACCACCGCCACGATCACCGTGAGCACCAGCACCGCGCACGGCGACTGGTCCCTGGCGACCGGCGCTGGCGCCTTCGCGCCGGGCGCCGCCAACAGCGGTACGGCGACTTACACCTACGTCACGGCTGATAGCGGCGCCGTCACTCTGTCGCTCAAGGATACCTATGCGGAAACGGTCACGATCAACGTGGTCGACGGCACCATAACGCAAAAGTCGGGCAGCGCGATCGCCTCCGAGCAGCCGTCGCTGAGCTTCGTATCCTCGGGCTTTCGCATCACGAATGGCGGCAACGTCGGAATCACGATTGCCACCCAGGTCGCCGCCAAGTCCTCGATACAGAGCCTCGCACTGCAGGCGGTGCGCACCGACAACAACACCGGCGCTTGCACCGCGGTCTTCGCAAGCGGCGCGACGCTCAACGTCAGCCTTGCTTATCAGTGCAACAACCCGACGAGTTGCGTGGCCGGACAAACTCTTGGGATCACCAACAACTCGATCACTACCAACATCGCGTCCAACCCGAATAGCGGTGTATCGACGTACACGCCGGTGCCGCTGAAGTTCAGCACCGCCAACGCCGAGGCGCCGTTCAGCCTCAGCTACTCCGACGTCGGCCAGATCACGCTGTACGCGCGGTACGTCATTCCTCTCGGCAGCGGCGCAGGTTCCGGCAACACCATGATCGGCAGCAGCCAGTTCGTGGTTCAGCCATACAATTTCTCGCTGACGAACATCAAATGCACGACCTATGGCGCAGGCACCTGCTCCACGGCGCTGTCCGCGCCCGGCAATAACCCGGGCGCGACCACCGCGGCCGGCGCCGCGTTCATTCAGGCCGGACAACCATTTGCGGCGACCGTCACGGCCAAAAACTTTGCAGGCTCCGTCACGCCCAACTACGGAAAGGAAATCGCGCCGCCGGGCGTCACATTGACCGCCAACCTCGTCGCGCCCGTGGGCGGCAATGCGACGGCGCTCAACAATGCGTCGGCATTCGGCAGCTTCAGCGGCGGCATCGCCACCGGCACGACGTTCAACTGGCCGGAGGTCGGCATCATCACGCTGACACCGAGCGTTGCCAACTATCTCGGTTCGGGAGCCGTCACCGGTACGGCATCGGGTGACGTTGGACGGTTCATCCCCAACGGCTTTACGGTAGGGCTGAACACACCGGTGTTCGGTACGGGCTGCGCCGCCGGCGGCTTCAGCTACCTCGGGCAACCGCTGACCTATACGGTCCCACCGGTGATGACCGTCACGGCGCTGGCCGCCGCCGGGTCAACCACGGGCAACTACACCGGCGCCTTTCTCAAGCTCACCAACATTTCACTGACCGGGCGAACTTATGCGCCGACGCCCGCGAACCCGACGCTCAATTCCTCGGGCCTGCCATCCACCGCCGCCGACCCTGCCATTGCGGATCTTGGGTCGGGTCGGGCCACGCTGACCTTCAGTGCCGGTACCGGCCTGCTGTTCACCCGCGGCGCCGCCGTCGCGCCGTTTAGTGCCCAAATTGCGCTCAGCATCAACGTGATCGATTCGGACGGCGTCGCGGCGCCGAACCCAGTGGCCTTCGGCAGCGCTAGCGGCATCAGCTTCAGCACCAGCGCCATGCAATACTACGGACGCTTGGCGCTGCGCGATGCCGTAGGCTCTGAGCTACTCGACCTACCGATGGCGCTGACGACGCAATACTATCTGAGCACGAACCAGGGATTCACGATCAACACCGGCGACAGCTGCACGGTGGCACCATCGATCGCGCTCAGCAACTACCAACTTAATCTCACCTCCGGGAAAACCTGCGTGCGGGACAGCGGCAGTCCGGGTGTTTCGGGGGCCGGCTGCGCCGTCGCCGCGCTGCCGGCGAGCGCATACAAAGCGACGGCCTCGTCCGGCAATTTCAATCTCGTGTTCGCTGCTCCCGGCAGCGGCTTCAATGGCGCCATGACCGCGACCGCGACCGCGCCCGCCTGGCTGCAATATGTGTGGAACTCCGCTGGCGGCGTTAATACGAACCCCGCCGGAATCGCGGCCTTTGGCGTGTTTTCCGGGCAGACGTCTCGCGTCTACCAACGCGAGGTGTACTAAAGTCGCGCCGCTCTTTTTGATTTCCGGTATCGGACTCAAAAGAGCCTCTCCGTCCCAGGTAGCCGCCTAGAACTGTCGCGTGCCGCAGACAGGACGCGCGAAATTCGTTCACGCCGTATATTGCAGGCGCAATTTGTCGACACGTTATCAGATCGTCATCGATCGGCAGGCTATCGTCTTCAGTAGGTAGTCGACTTCATTCAGCGGAACGGCGGAAAGAACGCTCCTGGACGCGTACGACTTGGGCTTGATCGACCCCTAGACCAGGTGAGGCTGTTGATCCCTATAGGAGATTCGTAATGAGGAATTCCGTCATTGGGTTGCTATTCGGATTTACGCTCTTAAACGCTCCGCTGCGCGCCGAAGTCTCGATCGCTTCACTGTCTCCGAATGAGGTGAGCATTGCGCTCGCCGCGATTGATGCCGCCAAGAAGATTGCCGAAGCCGGCAGAGGCTCCCTGTTAATGGCAGGCTCAGTTCTTTCGACCGATGATGTACCGAGCAGCAACGTTCTGACCATCCTCGATTATCCAAATCTCGAGAAAATGACGCCCGGCTCTATTTTGCTATTGGCAAAGAAGAACTGCGAGCCGATTGAGAACTGCTTAGTGGCGCGTCGCGTCATTGGACGAGATTCGTCGGGCGGCCTCCAGACAGAACGTTACGGCTCCGCAGAACCTTTTCTGCTCGACACTATTCAGGCAACGTTGCTGGGGGCAGTCGTGTACGCCGTGGACTTGCAGACCGGCGGCATACGTGACATGCGACCGGATCGCAGGTGGGAACATTTGTCAGTCGCGGAAGCGGTTGCGCAGGAAGCGAAGCGCTGAATTCGACTGCACGGGATTCTTCAACGTGAGCTTTTGGCTGCGCCCTGCAGTGCAGATAATAATTATCGCGCACCCGGCGTACGCGCGAGGGCAGCATCGAAGACTCGAAGGAAGTTTTCGCCCATGATCTTCGCAACGTCTACCTCGCCAAGGCCACGGGCGAGAAGTGCGGCGGGAATCAGGCTCCAGTCGCGATAGTTGCGAAACACCGGCCGGTAGTTGCCGTGCATGTCGGTGCCGATGGCTACGTGGTCGATCCCAACCGCGTCGACCAGCCGCCGAATCGAGTCGATGTAATCGGAAAATGTCCGCTGACCGATGCCGGATGGCCATGACCCGATTATCCCGCCGCCGGCGGCAACAAGCGCGGCATGCTCGCGGCTAATCAGGCGCGGGTGGCTCACGGCCGGGGTTACGAGGTTCGTGTGGGAAATCATCACCGGCCGCGTTGACACCTCGACCGCGTCCTTGGTTACCGCGAAAGTCGCGTGCGCCAGGTCGATCAGCATTCCGGCGCTGTTCATCTCGCGGACGACAGCTTTGCCGATCAGAGTCAGGCCGCTGTGCACCGGCGCCTCGGTCTGGATGTCACCGAGCTGGTTGATGTGATAGTGGACGAGCGTGATCGAACGTACGCCATCGCCGAATGCCTCGCCGACGCGATCAAGCCGATCCTCGATGAAGTCGCCGCCCTCCACTGCAAATATCGCGGCCGTCCGTCCATGTCGCTGTGACGCGCGCACGTCAGTCGGGTTGAGGCCCAGGGCCACCTCATGGTGATCCCGAAGCGCCTTGAGCTCGACCAGCTGCCGCTGGTAATCCGCATACGCTTCCCCCGGCTGAAACTCGCGGTCCGCACGCAACTTCGCGCCGGACAGCTCGAGGATCTTACTGTCCGCGACGCACGCGAACAGCGCTGCGCTGACCTGTCCCGCGTGAAGGTCCGCCAGTGCCCGGTCCACGAACGGCTCACCCAGGGCGCGCCGGAATGCGGTCGTGTCGGGCAGCGGGCTGAGCAAGAAGAGCCCGGGATGGGCGTGCACGTCTACGGTCGGATGACGTGCGAGAAACGCGCGTCCGGCGGCGCGTTGTGCCGGACCTAGCTCCATGCCGAGGTCCGCAAGCCGCGCCGTATCGTCGTCGGGCTGCGTTAGCACATCGCCACCCGCCGTCCGGACGCCGAGCGCCGCGAGGCCCGCTGCGGCGAGCAGTTGCCCAACAGCCGCGCGCCGTGAGCGACGCCAGATTGCATCGCGATCATCCGTACGGTTCATGGCCGTTGGCATCGTGGTTATCTGCATCCGTGGAGACATGGGTGGCCAGCATAAAGCGAATTGTCGAAGCGTACACCATCCGTTCTGAGTGACTGCACCTGTCGCGAAAGTGGCTGAGTGATCGCGGCCGCCGCCATCGACGATTTTGTCAGCTTCGTGCGGTGCGTCCGAACGTCTTCTTTCGCGAAGGTCACTGAACTGCTGAAATTTCGGCTATTGGCCGATCTAGTACGCTCCCGCCTCTTTCTCACCTCGACCCGCATCCCACCCACCCGATAATGAAACTCACCCGTCCGGCGGAGCAGGGCAGGGCGGAGGGCGGACGCCAATCAATTTTGCAGTTGTTAATTTCCTGTATGTGCCGCTGGGGTTTCATAGTCGCCCTAGAAGACTACCAGCATCCCTAGTAGACGCGGCGGGGCGCCGCATCTGGATCGACGCGACCGCGTTAGGACTTCGCTTTCTTCGAAGGTTTCGACTTGCCAGAACTGTTGAGGGCGACCGCTTGGCGAACCAGCGCCTTGAAGGCGGACTCGTCAACTTCTTCTCCTTCGTGGATGTCGATCGCGCGGCGCACGTTTCCGTCAAGACTCGAGTTGAAGATACGGGCCGGATCCTTCAGAGACGCGCCCTTGGCGAAGGTAAGCTTCACGACATTCTTGTAGGATTCGCCGGTGCAGATGATGCCGTCGTGC
>PMMB01000228.1 GCA_003165495.1 Gammaproteobacteria bacterium
ACCAACTCCGACACTTCCCGGGCGTCCGCCCGTTTCATGGGCCGGCCATCGACGGGAGAGTATGGCGATTGCCGGATTCCATCGATGGGGAACACGGTGGCATCAACCGTTCGACCATTGGCCTCGAAACGCAGCGCCGGGTAATTGATGCTGCGTCCGGCATCCATCTTGACGCGCCGCTCATAAAATTCATGCGGCACGCCGATTTCGAGCAGGCGAATGGCGACCGTCTCCGAACGATCCGCGAACAGATGCAAATTGATATCGCTGTAATTGGTGGCGGTGCCCGTGAGCACCGAACCCACCAGCCGCGGCTGGAACTCGCCCAGCATGAGCATGGTGTCCAAGGCGATGCGGCGCTGTTCTTTCAGAGTGTGGTCGTGCGAATCGCGTCCGAACAGCCGCTGGTGCTCGCGCAGTGCGGCTTCGATTTCGATGTTTTTCGGCAATACAGCGACATCGTTCACACCCAGCCGATCCGCCGCCTTGCGCTTTGCTTGCAGGAAATCCTCGATGCCGTGTTCGGCCATGATCCGCGCAGCCTCCTGAGCGAGGGCGCGGCGCAAATCCTCTGCACGCTGCGAAAACTTCTTAGCCATGGTCTCTAGAATAGCGGTTTATCGCCGTCGTTCAGCGGGTTCGATTGATTGGGCCCTTCATAGCTTTCAGATTTGGGCAGGCTGCCTTCGATGAAATACTCGATGATGCTGTTGGGATTGTCCGAACTTGCGAGCAAACCCGTGACGGGCGAGATGCGTGCCGCGACAATGCCATCGGGCACGGGCACCCCATGCTTGGGCGCGCCGGCCAGCGCCTGGTGCATGAAGTAGGTCCAGGTGGGTACCGCCACGTGAGCGCCCTCTTCGCCGTCACCCAGCGAGCGATCTTGATCGAATCCGGTCCAAACCGTGGTGACGAGATCGCCGTTGAAGCCATTGAACCAGGCGTCGTGATGATCATTGGTGGTGCCCGTCTTGCCGGCGATATCCTCGCGATTCAGCGAGCGAGCGCGCACCCCCGTGCCGCGGCGAATGACGTCCTTCATCATATCGGCCAGCAGATAGGCCACTTGGGGCCGAATGATTTGCGGTGCCAGATTCTTTACGGCAATCATGGTCTTACCATCGTGCGGCGCCACGTCTATCAGCGCGGCTCGAGCAGCGCCGGCGGCCGCGGCGCCGCGCGCCGCCGATGGATCGATGGCGCGATCGCACTGGAAACAAGCCAGGGCGGGCGAGGCCTGCTGTAGCACTTTCCCGCTGGCGTCTTCGATCCGGTCGACGGTGTAGGCGCTGACCTTGTAACCCCCGTTGGCGAACGTGGCGTACCCGATAGCCACCTGCAGCGGACTCAATTCGGCAGTTCCCAAGGCGAGAGTCAGGTCATTCGGTAATTGCGACTTATCGAAGCCGAACCGAGTCACGTAGTTCCAGGTGTAATCGCCGCCGATGGCGCGCATCAGGCGCACCGACACCAGATTTCGCGAGTGCACCAACGCCTCGCGGAGCCGGATCGGACCAAAAAACTTGTTCTCGTTTTCCTTTGGCCGCCAAGCCTGTTCCGTGCCCGTCGCGTCGATCACGATGGGCGCGTCCAAGACGACGCTCGCAGGGGTATAGCCCTTGTCGAAAGCGGCCGCATAGACAAAGGGTTTGAAACCCGAACCCGGCTGACGCCTGGCCTGAGTCACCCGATTGAATTTGCTTTGAAAATAATCAAAGCCGCCGACGAGAGCGACGACCGCACCGTCTCGCGGGTCCACCGACACGAGGGCGCTTTGTGCGTCCGGCACTTGCACGAACAGCAGGGATTCCGCCGTCCGTCCCACCGTGTAGATCACATCGCCACCGGTCAAAATCTCGGATGCCTGAGTCGGCCACCGATCGGTTTTCTCATCGGGCAATTCGCGTCTTGCCCAGGAGAGCTTATCCCAGGGCAGCGTAACCTCCCCGAGATCCTTGACGTAGATCGTCGCGCTTTTTGCCTCTACCTTCTGCACGATGGCGGGCCGCAGGCCGCCGATCGCTGGAAATTCCTCAAGCTGGGCGTCCAGGCTCTTAGGCGTCGTGAGCTTGGACAGATCGACCTTGGCGGTTGCACCGCGATAGCCGTGGCGGCGATCGTATTCCAAGAGCCCCGTCCGCAGCGCCACGGTGGCCGCCGCCTGCAGGCGCGAATCGATGGTGGTGAACACCTTGTAGCCGGCGGTATAAACGTCATCGCCATACTTGGCCTGCATTTCATTGCGCACCATCTCGGCGACATAGGGCGCTTCCACCTCGATCGATGAGCCGTGCAGCCTTGATTCCATGGGGCTGCCCTTCGCCTCATCGTATTCGGCTTGAGTGATGTAATTGAGCTCGAGCATTCTGCCCAACACGTGCGCGCGACGGACCTTGGCCGCTTCCGCGTTGGCCACCGGATTGACCACCGAGGGGGCGGTCGGAATCCCCGCCAAGGTTGCCATTTCAGCCACGGTCAATTGGTCCAAGCTCTTGCCGAAGTACACCTCGGCCGCCGCGCCAACCCCGTAGGCGCGCTGGCCGAGGAAGATCTTGTTGACGTACAGCGAGAAGATCTCCTCCTTGGTGAATTCAGCCTCCATCAACAGCGAAATGTAGATTTCGCTCATCTTGCGTTTCATATCGCGCCGCGGCGTCAAAAACATGTCCCGGGCGACCTGCATGGTGATGGTGCTCGCCCCCTGGCGAATGCCGCCGGCTTTGAGGTTGGCCACTGCCGCCCGCAAAATCCCTTGCCAATCAACGCCATGGTGCCTGAAGAAGCGGTCGTCCTCGGTGGCGAGAAATGCCTGGATGAGCTTCTTGGGGATTTGTTCGTAGCGCACCGGGATCCGGCGCTGTTCACCGATGGCGGCGAGCAATTTCCCGTCGCGGGTGTAGACCCTCAAGGGAACCTGCAGTTGCACGTCCCGCAGGCTGTCCACGTCGGGCAGCGCGGGCTTCAAGTAGACATAAGCACAGACGTTAGCGAACGCAATTAACGCTATTGCGCCAACTAAGACCACACAAATGCGCGAGATGAGAACTAGGTAACGTTTGGCCACAGGAAACCGTTCTAACTTATTGCACCGGCGATATCGGGCNNAGGACAGCGGGGTTGCCAGACCACGATTAACCAAGCGCCTATGGCTTTAAGGCATGGGCGGTGAGGTCTGAATGGATGACTCGACGCGTTCCTCTGCGCTTGCGGATTTGCCGAAGATCCCACTTTGCGCAGCCGTTGCCGTTCAACCGTCATTATCGTGAGTAGCTTCACGTTCTATTTAACAGTTTCTTGCTAAGTTTGCGTGCGCTAAGTTAGTCTCATGCATCCGTTTCGGCCTCCAAGGTACTGAGCGAAAAAGGAAAAAAGCTGTGTGGTCGTTTGGCAAAAGATATCGTCCGCTGTTGGGACTTGACATAACCACCTCATCGGTGAAGCTTATCGAGCTCACCATGTCGGGCGGCCAGTATCGCGTTGAGTCCTATGCAGCCGAGCCCACGCCGCATAACGCCATCAACGAAAAGGCGATCGTGGATGCGGAGGCGGTTGGCGAGGCGATTCGGCGTGCAGTGAAGCGCTCCGGCGCCAAAAGCCGGCTCGCCGCCATCGCGATCAGCGGTGACGCAGCGATCACGAAAGTGATTCAAATGCCGAAGAATCTCGGCGAGAGCGAACTCGAGGGTCAGGTCGAGATGCAGGCCGACCAATACATTCCATTTCCGATGGAGGAAGTCAGCTACGACTACCAGGTCGTGGGTCCGTCGGAGAAAGACCCGGAAATGCTGGATGTGCTGCTGGTCGCGACGCGCACCGAAAATGTCGAGCAGCGCCAAGCGGCGGTGCAGGCCTCGGGCCTGACCACTCAGCTCGTCGATGTGGAGGCCTTCGCACTGGAGAATGCCTGCGCCCTGATGCGTCATCAGATGCCGGACGGCGGACTCGACCGCACCGTCGCGGTGGTGGATTTCGGCGCCAGCAGCACGACATTCAGCGTGCTGCGCGACATGAGAGTCATCTATACCAGGGATTTCGCCTTCGGCGGACAGCAACTCACCGAAGAAATCATGCGCACTTACGGGCTCTCCATGGAAGAGGCCGGCCGCGCGAAGAAGGAAGGCGGCCTGCCGAGCAACTATCAACCGGAAGTGCTCGATCCTTTCATCGACGATATGACGCAGCAGGTCAGCCGTTCGTTCCAGTTCTATTTGGCGTCCGGCAGCGGCCGCTCACAGCCCGATCAAATATTGATTTGCGGCGGCTGCGCCAACATACCCGGCGTGGCGGATGTCATCTCGAGCCGCGTCGGCGTGCCTGCCGTCAAAGGCGATCCTCTCGGCAAAATGAAGGTGTCATCGAAGGCCAAAGCACAAGCCGTGAGCCGAGATGCCACCGCGTTACTCACAGCCTGCGGCCTCGCGCTGCGCAGCTTCGACTAAAGAGCAGCCCATGCCGCGTATCAACCTACTTCCCTGGCGCGAACAAGAACGCAAAGTCCGACGTCGCGAGTTCATGGTCGCCGCGGGCGGGGCAGTATTTGCCGCCGCGATCTTCGTCCTCTGCGGCAAACTTGTGTACTCGGGCTGGACCGATTCCCAGAACGAGAAGAACACTCTGCTGAAGAAGGAGATCGTCAAGCTCGACGCGCAGATTGCCGACATTCAGGATCTCGAGAATCGCAAGCAACGATTGGTTGCGCGTATGGAAATCATTGAGAAACTGCAGCGCAAACGGCCTGAAATCGTGCATCTGTTCGATGAAATCGTGAAGACGGTTCCCGAGGGCATTTACCTGACCGAGATCAAGCAGACCGGCAATAAGCTCGAGATTCATGGCGTCGCGCAGTCGAGCACACGCGTGTCGACTTTCATGCGCAATATCGATGCGTCGGTGTGGATGGATAACCCGGTGCTGCAGGTTGTCGAGTCCGCCAAGGACTCCTCGAACAGCGGCTCGAATTTCACGCTCACCAGCGACGTGGTCGGCGTGGATCTCGAACACGGCGGTGAAACAACGGTCAAAAAGGTTGCGGCGAAATGAACTTTGTCGATCAGCTCCGTACTCTCGATCCACGCGACGTCGGCCGTTGGCCGCTTCCGGTGCGCGGCTTTTTCATTGCGGTAATTTTCGCCGTGGTCGCGGCTTTGGGATGGTACCTGTTCGTCTGGAACGATGATCGTCCCATCCTGCAAAAGGCGCAGGCGGACGAATTGGAATTGCGTTCGCAATTCGAAAGCAAGCAGCAACGCGCCGCCAACCTCGACGCCTACCGGGCACAGCTCGCGGAAATGGAGCGAAGTTTCGGCGCCATGCTGCGGCAATTGCCCGGCAAGACCGAGGTTCCGAATCTACTGGTCGATATTTCACAGACCGGTCTCGCCGCAGGCTTGCAGGAAAAGCTCTTCCAGCCCGGCAGCGAGAAGGGCAACGGCTTTTATGCAGAACTGCCGATCAAAATCAAACTGGTGGGCACTTATCACGATTTCGGCAATTTTGTCAGCGGCATTGCCGCATTGCCGCGCATCGTCACGCTGCACGACATCCAGATTGCGCCGGTGGACGCCAAGAGCAACTACGACAATTTGACCATGGACGTGACCGCCAAGACCTACCGCTACATCGAAGATGAAGGCGGCGCGCACCCGGCGAAGAAAAAGGCGGGAGGTGCGACATGAGGATTACGGGCAGAGCGATTGTCATTTGCGCCGTCCTCGCAGGCTTAAGTTTGGCCGGCTGCTCCGGCGGCCAATCGGATCTCCAGAAATGGATCGCCGATACCAAGAAAAAGCCGGGTGGACGCATTCAAGCATTGCCGGAAGTGAAGCCCTACGAAACCTATGTGTACAGCGTCGCGAAGATGCGGTCGCCGTTCCAACCGCTGGGCCCGGCCTCAGCCAATGGCCAGGCGGGTCTGCGGCCGAGTTCGCGGCGCAACCGCGAATTTCTGGAAGGGTTTTCGCTCGACACCCTGAAAATGGTCGGCACCTTCATGGTGGGCAAAAACTTTTATGGGCTCGTCCAATCCAAAGACGGCCTCGTGCACAAGGTTCAGCCCGGCAACTACCTCGGGCAGAACGACGGCAAAGTGACAGTAATCAGCGGCGGAAAAATTAGTCTTGTCGAAATCATACCGGATGGTCTCGGCGGCTATATTGAGCGACCGGCCTCGTTGGCATTGTCCGATTGAGGCCACAGGGAGAGGAAAGCATGATTAGATTAAAGATACGAACGGCGGCGATCGGCGCGATGGCGCTCGTCGCATTGGGCGCAATCAGCTTCACGGCGCGGGCCGCGGATGCGCTCAAGCTCGAGTCAATCGACGTTCAGACCTTAGCGGGTCAACAAGTGCAGCTCAAACTGCACATGAGCGGCCCGGCTCCCGAGCCTCTGCCGTTCACGATCGACAAGCCGGCGCGCATCGCATTCGACTTGCCGAATACGACCATTGCGCTCGCGTCGCGACGGATCGACGTGCGCTCGGGAGGCGTCGATACGGTGCTTGCCGCAGAGGCCAATGGCCGCACGCGCTTGGTCGTCAACGTGGACGCCTTGATGCCGTACACCACCAAAGTCGACGGCAATACCCTCATCGTCACGCTCGGCAGCCTGCCGGGAGACGCCGCCAAGCAGACGGCCCAGGCTCGCGCAGGTTCCGGTCAAGCCGCAACGGCGGTCGAACGCGCAATCCGCACCATCGATTTCCGGCGCGGCGCCGACGGCACCGGCCGGGTGATTGTGCAGCTGACGGATCCGCGCACCCCCGTCAATGTGCGCCAGGAAGGCAATCAAGTCGTCGTCGACTTTGCCGGCACGCTGATGCCGAAGAATCTCATGCGCCGCTATGACGTCATGGATTTCGCGACGCCGGTGCAAACCGTCGATGCGCTGCGGGTGGAGGGTAGTTCGCGTTTGGTGATCAGCGCGCAGGGCGACTTCGAACAGCTGGCCTACCAATCCGACAATCAGTACACCGTCGAAATCAAGCCGTCCCTGAAGCGGACCGCCGCCGACGAAAAGAAAGAGTACACCGGCGAGCGTTTGACGTTGAATTTCCAGGACATCGATGTGCGTTCGGTATTACAGCTGCTGGCCGACACCAGCGGCCAGAATATCGTGGTCAGCGATTCGGTCACGGGAAACCTGACGCTGCGTCTGCAGAATGTGCCTTGGGATCAGGCGCTCGATATCGTGTTGCGCACCAAGGGGCTGGATAAGCGCCGGCAGGACAATGTCATCATCATCGGTCCGACCGCAGAACTCGCGTCGCGCGAGAAGGCCGAGCTTGCGGCGCGCAAGGAAGTGCAGGAACTTTCACCGACGCGCACGGAATTCATGCAAGTCAATTATGCGAAGGTCGTCGATCTTGCGAAGCTGATCAAGTCCACGAATGCCAAGGATTCCATGCTGTCAGTACGCGGCTCCTTATCCGTTGACGAGCGCACCAATACCCTGTTGGTGCAGGACACGCCGGACAAATTGACCGACATCCGGCGCTTGGTGCAAACCCTCGATGTACCCGTCAAGCAGGTGTTGATCGAAGCGCGCATCGTGATCGTGAGCGATACTTTCGAGCGCGACTTGGGCGCCCGCTTCGGCGTGACCAGCGCGCAAAAGAACGGCAGCAATGGTCTGTTGTCCGTTACCGGTAACGGCACCGGTGCCGATACGATGACGCAGTCGGGGATCACCAATTTGGCAGCCACAGGCAGTGTCACGCCGGTTGCAACGCCGACTCTCCTCAATCGCTACCAGGTCAATCTGCCCGCGGCGAATACCAACGGCAGCATCGGCCTATCATTGTTGGGCGGCAGTTATATCGTCGACCTGGAACTGTCAGCGGCGCAAAATGAAGGCAAGAGCGAAGTGATATCCTCGCCACGCATCATTACGGCGAACCAGAAGCAAGCCACCATCATGCAGGGTGTCGAGATTCCGTATCAGGAATCGGCATCGAGTGGCGCCACGACGACCCAATTCAAGAACGCCGTGCTGTCTCTCAAGGTAACCCCGCTGATAACACCTGATAATCGTGTGATCCTCGATCTCGATATCAGCGACGACTCGGTAGGCTCGCAGGTGACGAGCGCCACGGGAGGCTCCGTCCCCTCGATCGACACGCGGTCAATCATCACTCAAGTGCTGGTCAACGACGGTCAGACCGTGGTTCTCGGCGGCATTCTCGATACCACCAAATCGAAATCGGCCAACAAGGTCCCGTGGCTCGGCGACATCCCGGTGCTGGGCAACCTGTTCAAGAGCACGACGAATATCAACAACAAGACTGAACTCTTGATCTTCATCACGCCAAAGATTCTGCGTGAAGGATCAAATCTCTACTAATTGCAAACGTCGACCATTGTCGAGCGAGGATGAACGACATGCGAAGATTATCGATTGCGGCATGGATAGCGGCGGCGCTCTTGGCGGGCTGCGGCGGAGGGTCCCAGACCATTTCCGGCGCCGGCACGGGTACCGGCACGGGTACCGGCACTGGCACGGGTACCACAACGACCTACTCGATGGGTAACGGGAGCGGCAGCGGCTTCCAGTCGGGAATGATCCAGCTTTCCAGCACCTCACTTTCGGCAGGCGGCACCGCCAGCCTCAGTGTGACGATCGTCGACCAGACCGGGACGCTGTACACGGGCGCAGCCGTCACGGTGACGTTCAACTCTCCATGCGTGGCGCAAGGACTTGCGGCGATAGTCGCTTCCGGGAGCAGCATCGCAGGACCCACGGCCGGTACCGTGGTTACTTCGACGGGAAGCGTCAGCGCGACTTACACCGCAAAAGGCTGTAGCGGCGCGGACGTCATCACGGCGACCGCGACGGTTGGCACTACGAGTCTGACGGCAACCGGCACGGTAACGGTGGCCGCGGCTACCATCGGAGCCATTCAGTTCATCTCTGCGTCGCCGGTCACGATCGGACTGAAAGGCACCGGCCTCGCCGAAACGTCCACAGTCATCTTCAAGGTAGTGGATTCTACCGGCGGTGCACGCCCAGGCGTCAGCGTGACATTCAGTCTCAATTCGACGGTTGGCGGGATGAGTATTTCGCCGGCCACAGCAACTTCGGCTTCCGACGGAACCGTGCAAACGGTCGTGAGTTCAGGTACCCAGCATACCTCGGTCCGAGTGACGGCAAGCATCGCGTCGCCCGCGGTTAGTACGCAGTCGAGCGTGTTGACGGTCACTACCGGATTGCCGGCATCGGCTGGTTTCTCCATAGCCGTCGGAGCGCCCAGCTACGGTGCCTCCGGACTCGCTTGTCCTAACGTAGAAGCGTACGGCACCGACGGCATTACCGTCCCGGTCACAGTGCGGCTCTCCGACCGGTATAACAATCCGGCACCTGACGGCACTGCGGTTGCGTTCAACACCAACGGCGGCCACATTGTCGGCTTTTGTTCGACACCGTCAGCCCCTGGTGCCGCAGACGGCACGTGCACGGTAACCTGGACCAGCGCCCAGCCGAGGCCCCAACTCGTGGACGACAGCCCACCCCTGAAGGCGGCGGGCCGCGCGACGATTCTCGCGACCGCGATCGGCGAGGAGTCTTTTACCGACACCAACGGGAATGGTTACTGGGATGCCGGCGAGCCCTTCGTCAATCTCGGCGAGCCGTACCGTGACGACAACGAGAACGGCGTATACGACGTCGGCGAATACTTTCTGGATTTCAATCAGAATCAGGTCCGAGATGCCGGTGATGGTACGTTCAAGGGTATTACTTGCACGGGCAACACCCCGGGCTCGACCTGCAGCACGACCACGCTGGCAATCGGTGTGTCGCACTTGCTGATCATGTCAACGGCCGCTGCGAATATTGCGGTCACCGGCACTCCGGGTTTCGGTGGCGCGAGCCCCCTGACGCTCGCTCACACCGCCCCGGCTCCCGCCGCGCCCAGCACTGGCACGATCGATTTCAACGTGCAGGATGCGAACGGCAACCCGATGCCTGCCGGCACGACGGTGGCCGTAACGGCAGATGCAGCCATCGGAACGATCAGCGGGCCGGGGGCCTCTTGGACGATCGGGTGCCGCACTGCGCTCGGCGGGGAAAGTCTCGTGGTGACTTTGACTGCAGCCGCGAATCCCGGGTCGGGCAACATTACGATTACGGTGACATCGCCCGGCACCAAGACCGCAACGGTATTCACCATTGCCGTGCAGTTGACTTAAAGCAGATCCAGAACGGCTAAACTCTAGTCAAGCGGCCGCCCGAAGGCGGCCGCTTCGTTTCTGTTTGCTGCGAACCGACGGTTAGACCGTGGTTCTCAAAAAACCGCCACTCAGGCGGTTTTTTTTTAAATGGGGGGTGTCCGGCTCTTCGGTCAGTTGCCTCTGGGGGTCATGGAGTTCTGCCTCTGAATCGTTTCCACCAGGTCCTTGCTGTTTTGCGCAGATTTGTCGAGCTCGTCGGCTGTCCCGCAGATCTTGCTTTCGAAGCGACTGCCAATCGCTGTTTCCTTTCGGCAATAGAGCAGCATGCCATTGCGAGTTTCCGGCCTGTAGCCTTGGCCGCGCAACCGTTTGGTCTGTGCCTCCACGTCCACCTGTTTGGGACTCTCCGTTTTGGCGGTACTCGCCGCCGGGGGGGTCGATACGGCGGCCGGCGGCGCGCTCGACACCGGTGTCGACTGTACCGGCACTGGCACTGGCGCCGGCGGGGGCTGCGGGGGTTCGTCCGCAAGAGTTTGCGAAAGTGCGCCGACGCATAGGGTCACGAATAAGCATGCTAAATACCGCATGGGGCACATATGACACCTGTACCGCACACCAGTCAATGGAGGGCACTTTGGGTGGTCGCGCGAGACCTGGTTTTTAGACCGAAATGTGCGGAATCTGCGCGTATTTCGTGCTATCGACGCGTCAAACCGTACAAAATGGGCACATGCTAGCCAAGGGAAACATCTTTCTCATCGGCCCCATGGGTTCGGGTAAGACCGCCGTGGGGCGGCATCTGGCGCGCATGCTGCGCTTCACTTTTCACGACAGCGACGCGGACATTGAGGCCAGGACCGGCGTGGATATCGCGTTCATTTTCGAGAAAGAGGGCGAATCGGGCTTCAGGGTGCGTGAAAAGGAATCCATCGAGCGGCTGACGCGCTTGGAATCGATCGTGCTGGCCACCGGGGGCGGCGCCGTGATCGAGGAGGACAACCGCCGGGTACTCGCCGAGCGTGGCGTGGTGGTGTACCTCGCGACCTCGATCGATCAACAACTCGAGCGCACGCGGCACGCGCGGCATCGGCCCTTGTTGAACCACACCGACCCCGAACAAAAGCTCCATGAATTGATGCAGCGCCGGGCAATCCTATACGCCCAAATAGCCGATTTCACCGTTTCCACGGATGGCCGTCGGGTGCAGCTCGTGGCGGAAGAAATTCATCACGAGCTGCGGCGGGCACAGGCCCCCTAAGGTTCGTATAATCAACACCGTGCAAACGCTTCAGGTAGACGTCGGGCATTCACGCTATCCCATTTCGATCGGCCCAGGGTTGCTGACGAATCGCGAGTTGCTGGACGCCCGCATTCGCGGCCGAGATTTGCTGATCGTGACCAATACGACCGTCGCGCGTCTATACCTCGCGAAATTGACGGGCAGTCTTGCCTCAAACAGTATTGCCTCAAACAGTATTGCCTCAAGAAGGGTCGCCGAATGCATATTGCCGGACGGCGAACAACACAAGACGCTGCAAACCGCCGGAAGGGTGTTCGATGCGCTGGTAGCCAAGAAAATGAATCGCGATGCGACGGTGCTGGCCTTAGGAGGCGGCGTGGTCGGCGACATCGCGGGTTTCGCGGCGGCCTGCTATCAGCGCGGAGTCGGTTATGTACAAATTCCGACGACGCTGCTCGCCCAAGTCGACTCTTCGGTCGGCGGCAAGACCGGGGTCAATCATTCAGGCGGGAAGAATTTGATCGGCGCGTTTTACCAGCCCCTGGCGGTAATCGCTGATACTGACACGCTCGCCACGCTCCCGGACCGAGAACTGCGTGCCGGCCTTGCCGAGGTGATCAAGTACGGCTGCGTGTGGGATCCGCTGCTGTTCGATTGGCTGGATAACAACATGGCCAAGCTGCTCACGCGAGACGTCGACGCGCTGACCTATGCCATCGGAAGGTCCTGCGAAATCAAGGCGACGGTGGTCGCCAAGGACGAACGCGAACAGAACTTGCGGGCAATCTTGAACTTCGGTCATACCTTTGCTCACGCCATCGAGGCAGCCACCGCTTACAAGACTTATTTGCATGGCGAGGCGGTGGGTTTGGGAATGCTGATCGCCGCGAATTTGTCGCACCGCTTAGGGTTGATCGACGCCGCCATCAAGGATCGCGTCCGCGATATCTTGGGAAAAGCTTGCTTGCCCACCGAGACGCCGCGCGTCGGTGCCGCCAAGGCGTTGGAACTGATGCACATGGACAAGAAAGTGCTTGCCGGTACGGTACGTCTGGTGCTGCTCGAAAAACTGGGCCGGGCCATCGTGACGGGCGACTACAGCCAAGCAGCGCTCGATGCCACGCTGGCGGAGTGTTTCGCGTGAGCGCTCTCGCCGCCTACGCCGCTCTCGACGAGCATTCGCGCGGGCGCCGTTTCCCCGAACCGAGACCGGCTTACCGGTCGGAATATCAACGGGATCGCGATCGCATCGTGCATTCGACCGCTTTCCGCCGACTCGTCTATAAGACTCAGGTTTTCGTCAATCACGAAGGCGATTTGTACAGAACACGGCTGACACATTCGCTCGAGGTGGCGCAGATCGCGCGCACGATCGCCCGGGCGCTGCGGCTCAACGAAGTGCTATCCGAAGCGATTTGCCTCGCGCATGATCTGGGACATACGCCGTTCGGGCATGCCGGACAGGATGCATTGAACGAATGCATGATGGATTTCGGCGGCTTCGAGCACAATCTGCAGTCCCTGCGGGTAGTCGACGAACTCGAGGAACATTACGCGGATTTTGACGGGCTGAACTTGAGTTTCGAATGTCGCGAAGGAATTCTGAAACATTGTTCGTACAACAATGCGATTCAGCTTGGTCTTTTGGGCGAACGCTTCATCAACCGTCAGCAACCCGGATTGGAGGCGCAGCTCGCGAACTTTGCCGACGAAATAGCCTACAACAATCACGATGTCGAGGATGGCATTCGCGCCGGCCTCATCACCGTGGAGCAATTGCTGGCGGTGCCGTTGTTCCGCGAATATCACGCCGAAGTACAGGCGAAGTACCCGACGCTCGCGGGCCGCCGGCAGGTGTATGAAATTCTGCGGCGGATGATCAATCACCTCGTCACCGATCTGATCGATTCCTCAGCGGCGCGGCTCGGCACGTCGGGGGTGCGGTCGATAGCCGAAGTAAGATCGCATCCGGGGCCGCTGATCGGCTTCAGCGACGCCACGCGCGAACTGAACTATTCTCTGAAGACATTCTTGCGCGAAAATCTGTACAAGCACTATAAGGTGCGGCGCATGACGGCCAAGGCGCGTCGCGTCGTACGCGAGCTTTTCGACGCGTTTTTCAACGATCCCACGCTGATGCCGGACGAGCACGAGGCGACGGGCTCGCGACTTGAATTGGTGCAGGGTCCGGCGGGACGCGGACGCGCGGTGGCGGACTACATTGCGGGCATGACCGATCGCTACGCGATTCTCGAGCATCGCCGATTGTTCGATCCCGGCGAACGAACCTGAGCGCGGTGACATGAGCGCTGAGATTTGAGCGATATTCTCAAGAACGACTTGTTGCTGCGTGCCCTGTTGCGGGAACCCACGCCGCGCCGGCCGATTTGGCTGATGCGTCAGGCGGGACGTTATCTGCCGGAGTACCGCGCAACGCGGGCGCGGGCCGGGAATTTCCTCGCCATGTGCACCAATCCTGAGATCGCCTGCGAAGTTACATTGCAGCCGGTCGATCGGTATCCTCTGGACGCCGCCATTCTGTTCTCGGACATCCTCACGATTCCGCATGCCATGAATTTAGGTCTGGACTTCGAGGCCGGTGAGGGCCCTAAGTTCGAACGTCCGGTGCGCACCGCGGCGGATATCGCCAAACTCGGGGCACCGGATCCGGGACAGGACCTCAAGTACGTGATCGACTCCGTGGCGCTGGTCCGTCGCGAACTGGGCGGAAGAGTGCCGCTCATCGGCTTCGCGGGAAGTCCGTGGACGGTGGCGACTTACATGGTGGAAGGGGGCGGCAGCAAGACCTTCGGTCAGATCAAGCGCATGATGTATGAAGCGCCGCGGGATCTTCATCGATTGCTCGCAGTGCTCGCCAAGGCCACTATTCTGTATCTGAATGCGCAAATAGCCGCCGGGGCGCATGCAGTGATGCTGTTCGATACGTGGGGCGGCGTGCTGACGCCGCTGCAATACGAAGAATTCTCCTTGCGCTACATGGCCGAGGTGATCGACGCACTGACCCGCATGTCCGCCGGCCGCCGGGTACCCAACATCGTGTTCACGAAGGGCGGCGGCGCTTGGGTCAAGAAAATCGCAGCCATTGGCTGCGATGCCGTCGGCATCGATTGGACCACCGACCTCGCGACGGCGCGGCAAGCGGTCGACGGCCGCGTGGCGTTGCAGGGCAATCTAGATCCGGCGGCTCTGTTCGCGGCGCCCGACACCTTGCGCTCGGAAACTCTGCGAGTGCTCGCGAGCTACGGCGAAGGCGCCGGGCATGTCTTCAATTTGGGTCACGGTATTACCCCGGACGTTGACCCCGAGCGGGTCGCGGTACTGGTCGACACGGTCCAAAGCTACGTGTTAGGCGCAGCGCCCCGAAATTAGCGGGGGGCGGCGGCGCGTAGTTCGTCGCGCAGCGCGCGGCGCAGGATCTTGCCGACGTTGGTCTTAGGCAACTCGCTGCGAAAGTACACATGCCTCGGTACTTTGTAGCCCGTCAATTCGGTTCGGCAATAGGCGATCAAGGCTTCCGCGGTGAGGCTCGGATCCTTCTTGACCACGAATAGCGCCACCACTTCGCCGGAATTCTCGTCCGGCTGCGCGACCGCGGCGACCTCCAGCACGCCCGGGTGCGCGGCGGCGACGCTTTCGACCTCATTCGGATACACATTGAAGCCGGACACCAGAATCATGTCCTTTTTTCGATCTTCGATGAACACGAAGCCGGCGGCGTCTATGCGGCCGATGTCACCGGTGCGCAACCAGTCGCCGAACATCACTTTCTCGGTCTCATCCGGTTGATTCCAATAACCGCGCATGACCTGCGGCCCGAACACGCAGATTTCTCCGATGCCGTTCACCGGCAGTTCCTTGCCGGCATCGTCGCGGATCGAGATGTCGGTCGAGGGAACGGGCAGGCCGATGGAGCCGTTGAAATCGACGCCGGTTGGATTGGCGGTGGCGATGGGCGAGGTTTCGGTCAATCCCCAGCCCTGGGTAACTATACAGCCCGTCACTTCTTTCCAACGGGCGGCCACCACTCCTTGCAGGGCCATGCCACCGGCGAAGGTAACGCGCAGCGCGCTGAAGTCCACGGTCTCGAAGCCAGGAGTGTGCAGCAGTGCGTTGAGGAGCGTATTGACGCCGCTGATGAAATTGAACTTGTATTTTTTCAGGTCGGCCACGAACGACTTGAAATCGCGCGGATTCGTGATCAACACATTGCGAGCGCCCAACGAGAGAAAGGCCAGGCAATTGCTCGTGAGCGCGAAGATGTGATACAGCGGCAGCGCAGTGATGACGACGCGCGCTTCGTTGGCTTTAAGCGAGGGATTTACCCAGGCGGAGGCTTGCAGGACATTGGCTACCATGTTGCGGTGGGTCAGAATCGCGGCCTTTGCGACGCCAGTAGTACCGCCCGTATATTGCAGGAAGGCGATGTCACCCCCAACCAGAGGCACAGGTTTGAGTTTGAGTCCGAGGCCGCTGCCCAAGGCGCTCTTGAACGTCGTCGCACCCGGCATCTTCCATTCCGGAATCTGCTTGCGCACGTACTGCAGTACGAAATTCACGATGAAACCGCGCGGCACTCCCAACAAATCGCCGATGCGGGTGATGAGCACCTTTTTCAAATCCGTGCGCGGCAGCACTTGCTGCAGCACATGCGCAAAGTTCTCGACGATGACGATGGCCTTCGCCCCGGAGTCCTTCAGCTGATGCTCGAGTTCGCGGGCGGTATAGAGGGGATTGGTGTTGACGACCACCATTCCGGCGCGCAGCACGCCGAACAGCGCGATCGGGTATTGCAGGATATTGGGCATCATGAGCGCAACGCGATCGCCCTGGCCTAAGCCGGACTTTTGCTGCAGCCACGCCGCAAACGCGCGGCTGAGCTCGTCGAGTTGGGCATAGCTCAAGGTTGCGCCCATGTTGGTGAAGGCGGGCGCGTGGCGGTGGGTCGCGCACGCCTCCTCGAAAATATCCCGCAGCGAGGCATAACTGTCGGGGTCGATGTCCGCCGGCACACCAGGTGGGTATCGCTTCAGCCAATTTCGATCCACGCAGGCACTCCTCGTTTTTGTTCCGCGTGTATAGCATCCGCATGCGATGCCAGCAATGTTCTAGTCGTTCGCGCCGGCATCCGTCATTTTTGTATGCAAGGCCCGCGTCCGGGAGCAAACTAATCGCATGGAGCCGGACCGGTCGCATGGAGCCGCATTGATGAGAATTTGGCGATTGTCATTCATTGGTGCGTATCTCGGGTTGTCCGGCTGTGTCATAGGCTACGGTCCCTGCCTGTTCCAGCAGCCGATCAAGAATACCCTGACCGGGCATGTTCACTTTCGCGACTACCCGGCCGCCGACGGTGTGGACAATGTGCCGGTGTTGGCGCTGGATCGGACCGCCTATATATACGCCCCGGCTCAAAGCCATCATTGCTTGCCAGCGAACGATGTGCAGTTGGTCGGAGTGGCGGAGTTTCCGCAGAACGTCATCGAGAATTCACATGTCAGCATCGACGGCGTATTGTTTCAATCGGTGTCGGGCCGCGAGCACACGCCGTTCGTGATGAACGTGACCACCATATTGCCGATCCGCACCTCCCACTGAGGCGAAGGGGAGTGCGGGTGGGCGGCGAGGCGCGCCGCAGCTAGCGGCGCAACAGCGGTTTTAACGACGGCCACACATTGGCCAATAATTTGGGTTGTCCGAGCGCGTTGGGATGAAATCCGTCGGCCTGCATGAGATCCGGGACTAGGGCTATGTCATTCAGCAGGAAGGGCACCAGAGACAATTTTTTGTCACGAGCCAGATCGCTGAAACACAAGCGAAATTGTTCCGTGTACTCAGGGCCATAGTTGGGCGGCATCCGCATCCCCAGGAGCACGATCTTGGCGCCGGCCGCCGATGCCAGGTCGACCATGCGCACCAAATTGGCGCGCATTTGCGCGATCGGCAGCGCGCGTAGGCCGTCATTGCCGCCTAATTCCAGAATGACGATCTTGGGTTGATGCAGCATCAGCGCCCGCGGCAGGCGCGCGAGGCCCCCTGCGGTAGTCTCACCGCTGACGCTGGCGTTGACGACTTGGTAACCGTACTCTTGATCCTTGAGCCTCGTCTGCAGCAACG
>PMMB01000188.1 GCA_003165495.1 Gammaproteobacteria bacterium
CAGATGTTCGACATCGCCGTGCAGGCGGCGATCGGCAGCCATATCATTGCGCGGGCCAGCGTCAAAGCGATGCGCAAGAATGTGCTGGCCAAGTGCTACGGCGGCGACATCACGCGCAAGCGCAAGCTCCTCGAGAAACAGAAGGCCGGCAAAAAGCGCATGAAGCAAGTGGGCCAGGTCGAAATTCCGCAGGAGGCCTTTTTGGCCGTCTTGCAGGTCGGCAAGAAGACCAATTGAGCTTTGCGTTGAGCTTTGCGTTCGGTGACCATCACATTAGGTTTTATTAGGGGTGTTTGATGAGCGACGGCGATAACCTTTTCATAGGTCTGTTGTGCGCAGGCGTCCTCTGCGTGCTGGTGATTTTAGCGGACGGGTGGTTCTATCGGCCGCAACGCGATCCAGGGGCCACGAGCGTGGATGAGCCGTGGCTGCCAAAAATGGCCGGCTATGCGCTGGTGGTTCTGTCGCTGGCGATGCTGTGGCGACTGTTTCGCTATGAGGCCGTCGACTTCAGTCTCATGCTGGTGGTGGTCGGCGCCATTTCGGGCGTCATTTGGGTATTGGATCAGGCGCTCTTTGCGCGCCGCCGCCGATTGAGCGCCGCCTCGGCAGGCACACCGGCCGAACGTGTGCGCGAACCCGTTGCCGTCGAATACGCGCGCTCATTCTTTCCTGTCATCGTGTTGGTGCTGGTGATCCGGTCGTTTTTGTTTGAGCCGTTCCGCATCCCGTCCGATTCCATGATGCCGACTTTGTTCGACGGCGATTTCATTTTCGTCAGCAAGTATTCCTACGGATTGCGTCTGCCGGTCACCAATATGCTGCTGATTCCCACCGGCACTCCGCAGCGGGGCGATGTGATCGTATTCCGTCTGCCGCCCAATCCGAAAATCAACTACATCAAACGGCTGGTCGGCCTGCCGGGAGACCGCATCCGGGTGGATGAGAACAACCAGCTGTATGTCAACGACAAGCCCATGGCGCAGGAGCGCGGGCCGACCTACGCCGGCCCCAAGCAGGACTTATGGAATTATGCGGGTGCTCCCACGGAATTTGAGCAACTGGGCGCCAAACGCCACCTCATCATGTTTGCCAACGGCAGCGTCAAAACCGGCGAGTGGGTGGTGCCTGCCGGGCACTATTTCTTCATGGGCGACAATCGCAATAACAGCAAAGATAGCCGGTGGCTGGACGATATCGACGCGCCGGGGTTCGTGCCGGCGCAGAATCTGGTAGGTAAAGCGGTGCGAATTTGGCTTAATCTTGATACTCGTGACGGGCCTCTCTGGAGACGGATCGGGAATGCGATTCAATGAGAGGTCATATGAGGGAGGCCGAGAGATGAAACAATTTATGCGTCAGCGGCAGCGTCAGCAAGGCATGACATTCATCGGGTTGCTCTGCATTGCCGCGCTGGTCGGTCTCATCGGCTACGCGGGCGTTCGCTTAATTCCCGTGTACCTCAATTACATGAAGCTCGCGCGAACCATGGAATCGGCGGCAGGGGAATTCAAGGGTGAAAGCGGCAGTCTGGATGGTGTACGTAAATCCTTGGATCGGCACTGGAACATAGAAGACATCACCGGGATAGACCAAAAAGACATCGAGATTACGAAGGACGACAGCGGAATGCAGATGCACGCGAGCTACGACGACGTGGTGCCGTATATCGCCAACATCTCGCTATCGGTGCACTTCGACAAGACCGTGAAGGTGCAGTGATTCCGCTGCGCACATCGGATGAACTCAAGACTTGGGTCGAACATTCGTTCGGCTATGTATTCTCGCAACCGGCGCTGTGTGACGCCGCAGTGACTCACCGCAGCGCCGGAGCCGATCATAATGAGCGGCTGGAGTTCTTGGGCGATTCGGTGCTCAATTGCTGTGTGGCCCGTTTGCTCTACGATGCGCACGGCCAAGCGGATGAAGGAGCCCTGTCGCGGCTGCGTGCGACGCTGGTCAGCGGCGAGACCTTGGCGCAAATCGCGGGCGAACTGGGTTTGGGCGAACACCTGCGTCTCGGCTTGGGCGAGTTGAAAAGCGGCGGGTTTCGCCGGGCGTCGATATTGGCGGATGCATTGGAGGCCATATTGGGTGCTATTTTTCTGGATTCGGGGTTCGATGCGGCGGCGGCGGCCGTGGCGCGCATCATGGGCCCGCGGCTGGCGGATTTGCCGGCGGCGGACACGCTGAAGGACCCGAAGACACGCCTCCAGGAGGCGCTGCAGGCGCACGGACTCGCTTTGCCGGTCTATACGTTGACCGCGGTGGCGGGCGATCCGCATGCGCAGTCATTTACCGTCAGTTGCGAGGTGCCCGTGCTTGACGTGTCGGCTGTGGGCGAGGGCGGTAGCCGCCGCCGCGCGGAGCAATTGGCCGCCGCGAAATTGCTGGAGTTGCTGCCATCCGAGATATGGAAGCCGGTATGAGCAGTCCTGTATTTCACGCCGGGCATGTGGCCATCGTGGGCCGGCCGAATGTCGGCAAATCGACCTTGGTGAATGCCTTGGTGGGGCGCAAGGTGTCCATCGTCACCGCCAAGCCCCAAACCACGCGGCATCGGATTTTGGGCGTCGTCAATCGCCCCGAGGCTCAATTGGTGTTGGTCGATACGCCGGGTCTGCATGAATCGACGCGTCGCGTAATGAATCAGTACATGAACCGCGTGGCCATTTCATCCTCCCAGGATGCGGACGTCATCGTGTTCGTGATCGAAGCCATGCGCTTCACCGATGAAGACATCTGGGTTTGGGAACGGGTGCGGGGCTTGAAGCAGCCGCTGTTCCTGGTAGTCAACAAGGTCGATCGCGTGTTCCCCAAGGAGCAGATGTTGCCTTTCCTCGAGGACATGACGCAGCGCGTCCCGGCATCGGGAATCATACCGATCTCGGCGCTGCAGTCTGATAATCTTGATCGCCTGGTCGATGTCATCGGTTCGCGGCTGCCGGTATCGCCGCCGTTGTTCGCCTCCGATGTCGTCACCGATCGGGACGAGCCGTTCCATGCGGCCGAGATCGTGCGTGAGAAGCTGACGCTGAAGCTGCGCGAGGAACTGCCCTATGGCATCAATGTGCAAATCGAGCGCTTTGCGGACGAGAACAATCGCCTCATGATCAACGCCGTCATCTGGGTCGAGCGCGCCAGTCAGAAGGCCATCGTCATCGGTCAGGGCGGCGAGCGGTTGAAGGAAATCGGCCGGCTTGCCCGCATTGAACTCAACGATCTGTGGCAGCGCTCGGTACATCTTGAATTGTGGGTCAAGGTCAAGGAAAACTGGGCCGACAGCGAAATGGCGCTGCGCCAGTTTGGGTACGATACGCTGTGAAGAGCATGCAGCGCGTGTGGCTGGCACCGGCCTACGTTTTGCACCAATATGCTTATCGCGACACCAGTCGCATCGTGGAGGTGTTCTCCAGCGACTATGGACGGCTCACGCTGTTCGCACGCGGTGCCAACGGGCCTAAGTCGTGCCTTAGAGGCGTGCTGCGGCCCTTCCAACGGATGCTCGTGTCCTGGTCCGGCAGGGGCGAAGCCTATCAGTTGGTCACGGCGGAAATCGATGGTCTGGTGACCAATCTCGCGCCAAACCGCCTCATGAGCGGATTCTATTTGAACGAGCTGCTTTTGAAGCTGACGGAGCGCTGCGATCCGCACCCCGAGATTTTCTTCTCCTATGCCTCGTGCGTACAGGCGCTGTGCGACGGGGAAGTCGAGGAACCCACGCTGCGCCGCTTCGAGAAGCGCTTATTGAACGATTTGGGTTATGGTCTGGAACTCGCGAGGACAGGTGACGGCGTTCCCGTGGAACGAGATGGATACTACCGGTTCGCCCTCCAAAGCGGCCCGCAGCTCTGCGTGGCCGAGGCGCCCGGCGCGGTTTACGGTCAATCCCTGGCCGATCTGCAGGCGGAAAGCTTCGGCGACCCTCGCTCGCTGCGCGACGCCAAGCGGGTGTTGCGCGCGGCCATCGACGCCTGTCTCGACGGCCGCTCGTTGAAATCGCGCGAGGTCGCGCTGGCCTTGCGCCATCGCGAGCCGCTGCCGCAGGAGGGATTGTGAGCGGCGGCGTGTTGCACGCAGGGATAGCTCTCGGCGTGAACATCGATCACGTGGCGACTTTGCGCCAGGCGCGCCGCGCGCGCTACCCCGACCCCTTGTATGCGGCGCTGATGGCCGAGGAGGCGGGCGCGGACAGCATCACCCTGCATCTGCGCGAGGATCGGCGGCACATCCAGGATCGGGATGTCGCGGCTATGCGCGGGGCCTTGCAAACCCGCATGAACCTCGAAATGGCGGTGACGGAGGAGATGATCCGAATCGCGCAGCAAGTCCTGCCTGAGGATTGTTGCTTGGTGCCCGAATCCCGCCAGGAAGTCACCACCGAAGGAGGCTTGGATGTCTTCGGCCAAAGCGCACGGATCGGCGACGCTGTGCAGGCGCTGGGGAAGTCGGGCATCCGAGTCTCCTTGTTCATCGATCCGGATCCGGCGCAAATCGAAGCGGCACATCGCGCCGGCGCTCCGGTGATCGAACTTCATACGGGCGCTTATGCCGATTCCTCGGGCGCCGCACGTGCACGCGAATTCGAACGAATGCTGACCGCCGCGAAGTTTGCCGCGCGGCTCGGGCTGATCGTCAATGCGGGTCATGGCCTCAACTACCATAACGTCGAGCCGATCGCCGCCATTCCGGAAATCGTCGAACTCAACATCGGACACGCGATCGTGGCGCGCTCGATAGTCGACGGTCTGGCCAAGGCCGTGCGCGATATGAAAGAGTTGATGCGCGCGGCGCGAGCTTAGACTCGATCGCGGGGGACCAATGATTTACGGGATCGGCATTGACGTGCTCAAGGTTGATCGCATCGAGCGCGTATATCAAAAACACGGCGAGCGCTTCCTATCGCATCTATTGATGCCTGAAGAGCGGGTGCAGTTCGAGCGTACCGCGCGCCCTGTACGATTCATCGCCATGCGCTTCGCGGCCAAGGAGGCTATTGTCAAAGGCATGGGCACCGGTTTTGCGCACGGCGTCTGGATACGCGATGTCGGGGTCGTGCAGAATTCCTGGGGCAAGCCGGAGGTTGTCTACTCTGCGCGTGGCGCCAAAGTCCGCGAGGCCTTAGGCATCGGCGAAGGCCATGTGACATTGACCGACGAGGCGGGTCTGGTGGTGGCGGTCGCCGTTCTCATGCGACGAGTATCCGCATGAACACCTTGGTGTTCGATATCGAGACTGTACCCGATACGGATCTTGGCAGGCGTCTATATGGTCTGCATGACCTGTCCGACGAGCAGGTGGCGCAGATCATGTTCACCAAGCGCCGCCAGGAAACCGGAAGCGAATTCCTATCGCATGAGCAGCACCGCGTCGTCGCAATCTCCGTGGTGATGCGTTCGAAAGACGCACTGAAGATGTGGAGTCTCGGCGACGAGACATCTTCGGAGAAAGTGTTGATCGAGCGATTCTTCGACGGTTTGGACAAGTTCACGCCGGACTTGGTTTCCTGGAATGGCGCAGGGTTCGACTTGCCGGTGCTGCACTATCGGAGTCTCTTGCACAGCGTGACGGCCGCTCGCTACTGGGAAATGGGCGATTCCGATCATAGTTTCAGATTCAGCAACTACTTGAGCCGATTCCATTGGCGGCACATGGACTTGATGGATATTTTATCGGGCTTTCAGGGGCGTGGCCGGGCGAGTCTGGACGACATTGCGACTCTGCTTAGGCTTCCAGGCAAGCTGGGGATGCACGGCGCGGATGTCTGGTCCGAGTATCTGCGCGGCGGACTTGCGCGCATTCGTGATTACTGCGAGACCGATGTGCTGAATACCTACCTGATTTATTTGCGCTTCGAACTTTTGCGCGGACATCTGAACTCGGCCGAGCATGCCCACGAGGTCGGGCGAGTTCGCAGACTCGTGAGTGACTCTGCGGCTCCGCATCTCAAAGAATTTGCCGCCGCGTGGCCCGAGAATTGAAGCCGGGTGAGGTGCAGGAAGCCGACATCGTGGATCTTGCCCATGACGGGCGGGGGATCGCGCGCGTCGACGGCAAGGCCGTCTTCATCGACGGCGCGTTGCCGGGGGAACGTGTTCGTTTTCGCCTGATCAAGCG
>PMMB01000196.1 GCA_003165495.1 Gammaproteobacteria bacterium
GCGTCGATGGTGTTCATTGCCTTGACGGTATTCATTGCAAAATCCTCGAATTAGCGGAATTTGTCATCGATCTACAAATCGAAAACGGCCGCATGACGATTCGTCTCGTTCGCGAGCCTGATGATTGCCACGGCCTTGTCACCAGACGGTGGGCAACAAATTACATAACGCCGGTGTCGTTGCTGCCCGACTCACCGGTGGCTTCGATCTCAACCAGCAAATCCTCGCGGCAAACGTCCGCCTGCAAATACACGATGGGGGTCGAAGACCGCAGCGACTTCGACAATGCCCCTTCGATGGCGCTGAGGTCCGACGGCTGCCGCACGTAGACTTTGAACCTGAGTCCGTCGAGGGAGTAGCGTGCCAATCCCACGACACGATTCGCTTCATCCAATAGCGCATCGATGTTGGCCATTGTCTCCCGGGTCTGCGCGGCGGCATCGCCCGGATGGATGGTTTCGTGACCGACGATGCTGGCGGTACCGGAGACGAACAAATTGGTCCCTGCGGATTCGTTCAATACACAGGCTCGCGAAAAGATCGGGCTATGCCGCCCAAACTTCGGTGGATAGTGATAGGCGCTGGTCTGCCGTGGATTTTCGATCATCTTCGGCGGCTGTCGAGCGGCCAGGAAATAAATGGATATAGGGCTGCCCGCGGGCGAGCCCAAGGCGCTGGCGGCGGGCACGGTGCCCACGGTCGCCTGACCCGAATTACGGAAGGCCAGTTGACGCGCCGAATTGAAATGGCGGTAGCGCTCGTCGCCGTCGGCTTCACGATTGATTTCCGGCAAATAGTTCCAGATGCGAATCAAGTGCCGGTGCTCGGTTTCCTTAAGCACCCCGAAAATCTCTTGATAGGCGAGTTCAGTCGCCCTTAACAGCGCCGCAGAATCGCCATCGGCGCGGCTACGCGTCGGACTCTCGGCTTCGATCGCCCGTTCTTCGATGGTAATTGAACCGAACAGCAGTTCCTCGCAAAACCGATAATGCACACGGCTCTGCTGGGCAGCGCCATTCGACAATTGAACCTCCGATCCCGCGACTCGCCAGACCTCGCAAAGATTGTCGTTCGCCCCCAAGCAGGGTGTCATGCTGGCGGTAACCGGAACTCGCGCGCCGCCGACGGCCGGCAGTTTCTCAAAGCCCACGACCCCCAAGACGTTCTGCCACCAGTAGGGCGACTGGGAAGCAATCTCATAGGAGGACAAATAATCGAGTTGCAGCGCCGCCGTACTTGCCGCCCTGGGGGTCGCCGTGGAACTCCGCGTGGTAGTCATTAACAGCCAGTCTATCCTGCCTCCTGAGCGCGGGGTAGGCCGACTCTGGCCGGGCAAAAAATCGGTGCCGGCGTGCCGGCGCATTTTGACGGCAACGCGCTCAATCTTTGAACGGCGGCTTGGCGCGATACTGCCCTTGGAGCGCGAGCATCCATCCGGGATATTCCGCCGGCAATTGACTCACCCCGTCCAACATCTTGATCTCGTCCTGTGTGAGCTGGACGCGCGACGCAGCGATGTTGTCGCGCAATTGATCCATCGATTTGGCGCCGATGATCACGCTGCTGACGAAAGGCTTGCTCAAAATCCACGCGAGTGCAATCTGTGCCACGGACACCTGGCGATGCTGCGCCAGCGGACGCATGGCGTCGACACACTTGAACGCACGATCCTTGTCGACCAGCGGAAAATCAAAAGTCGTGCGCCGCGCTCCGCTGGGGCCCTTGTCATCGGCGGCCTTGTACTTGCCGCTCAGTAAGCCGCCCGCCAGTGGGCTCCAAACCATCAGGCCCAGCTTCTGATCTTGCAACAGCGGTACGACTTCACGCTCGAGGTCGCGCCCCGCGATGGTGTAGTAGGCCTGCACGCTGACGAATTTCGCAAAACCCTTTTTATCCGACACGCCCAAGGATTTCATGATTTGCCAAGCCGCCATGTTGCACAGGCCGATGTATCGCACCCTGCCCGAACGCACCAAATCGTTCAAAGCGGACAGCGATTCCTCGAACGGCGTCAACGGATCGAAGCCGTGCAATTGATAAAGATCGATGTAGTCGAGCTGCAGGCGCTTCAGGCTGGCGTCGACTTCATTGAATATATGATGTCGCGATTGTCCGCGTCCGTTCGGTGTCTCCTCCATGGTGCCCGTGGATTTGGTGGCGATGATGAGTTGCTCGCGCGGCGGACCCAGCGTTTTCAACGCCTGGCCCAGCAGCGTTTCCGATTTGCCCAGGGAATAGACATTGGCGGTATCGATGAAGTTGATGCCGGCCTCGACGGCGAACTTCACCTGTTCGTTCACCGCGTCCTGCTGCAAGCTGCCGATGTTTTCCCAAATGCCCTTACTGCCGCCGTAGGTCATCGTGCCCAGGCACAATTCCGATACATACAAGCCGGTTTGGCCGAGTAAGCGATAGCGCACGACGGTCTCCAGTCATTCAGGCGTTGGTTGAAAAGGGAACGCTTAAGCTTACAATGAATCGATGCCAGCCGTTTTCAAACCCTGATGCGCTGCGGCTACACATTTCTTGACGCGCAAGGCCGCCGCGCCCAGGAATGATTTCAAATCCGCGCTGTCCCAATTCCCTGCGTGACCAACTCTTGGGAGCCTTTACGTGAAGACACTGGCATGGATGACCGTCGCCGCGGCCGGATTGGCCATGGCGGGCTGCAATATCACCGGGAAATACTCGCTCGGCGGCAAGCTGACCGGCCTCATGGGCCAGGGTCTGGTGCTCCAGGATAACTCGGGCAATGACTTGGACCTCGCTTCGAACGGCGCATTCGTCTTCACGGGCACCGTCAGCAACGGCGACGCCTACTCGGTCACCGTCAAAACGCAGCCATCCAATCCGGCGCAGACCTGCACCGTTCATAACGGTTCCGGCACCATCGACAAGGCCGATGTCGCCAATGTCATCGTCTCCTGCACGCACGCCGGACGTTTCGCCTACGTCGCCAATCAGCTCTCCAACAACCTGTCGGCGTATTCAATAAACTCCGCCTCCGGCTTCCTGACGCCCGTCAGCGGCTCGCCGTTTGCGGCATCGGGTACGACCCCGGTGTCGCTGGTCGTGGATCCGAACGGTCAGTTTCTCTATGTCGTGGAGAACGGTTCAAACGATGTCTCGGTGTATTCCATCGATAGCGCCACCGGAGCACTCGCCGCCGCGGGGTTGCCGAGCCCTACCGGCAGCGGCCCCGATGCCGTGATCGTGGACCCATCGGACCGCTATCTCTACGTGGCGAACCTCGCCTCGAACAGCGTGTCGGCCTACACCATCGATAGTTCCACCGGCCTGCTGACCGAACTCAGCAATTCACCGTTCGCTGTCGGCGCGGAACCGAGTTCATTGAAGATCGACCCGAACGGCAATTTTCTCTACGTCACGGACTTCAGCGACGGCGATGTTGCCGTGTTGGCGATCGATCCCGCCACCGGCTCCTTGAGCGGAATTTCCGGGTCCCCATTCGGCGCCGGTGCCGGCGCCCTCTCGATTGCCATCGATCCTGCGGGCACCTTCGCCTACGTCGCCAATGAAACGGCCGCCACCATTTCCGAATACTCGATCAATGCATCGACGGGCGGCCTGACGATGGTATCCGGCTCACCGTTGGCAACCGGAACCAGCCCCGAATCGCTGGCCGTCGACCCAGCGGGTCGCTTCGTCTATGCCGCGAATGTCACTGCCAACAACCAGGTGGCCGCGTATTCCATTGCGCCGGTCGGCGGCGCCTTGACTCTGTCGGGTTCGCCGATAGCCGCGGGCGCCTTCCCGATCAGTATCGTGCTCGATCCGTCCGGCCAATTCGCCTATGTTGCCAACGATAATTCCAATGATATTTCCGTGTATGCCGTCGATACCACGACCGGTGTGCTGACGCCGGTCAGCCATTCGCCGTTCGGCGCGGGCATTGAGCCGCGCTCGATCGCCATCGATTGACGCGGAGCCCGCGGTCCTTGGGGGATA
Source organism: Gammaproteobacteria bacterium (assembly GCA_003165495.1). Taxonomy (GTDB): domain Bacteria; phylum Pseudomonadota; class Gammaproteobacteria; order Steroidobacterales; family Steroidobacteraceae; genus Bog-1198. The sequence goes on from PMMB01000196.1 coordinate 3,970, forward strand.
GCTCGGTCCTTGGGGTATGGCGCTGTCCTTGAGGTTATAGTATGTGCGTCGGCGCAACTTGCGTGCAAACCCTTGGGATCGACGATTGATGAGCATCAATAATGTGACCGCCGGCAAACATGTCCCGCATGAATTCAATGTGATCATTGAAATTCCGATGAACGCCGATCCGATCAAGTACGAAGTCGACAAGCAATCCGGCGCGCTGTTCGTGGACCGCTTCATGATGACCGCGATGCACTACCCCGCCAACTACGGCTATGTGCCGCAAACCGTCGCCGACGATAATGATCCGGTCGATGTGTTGGTGCACACGCCGTTTCCCTTGCTGCCGGGCGTGGTGGTGCGCTGCCGCGCGGTCGGAGTCCTGCGCATGGATGATGAATCCGGCGGCGATGCCAAATTGTTGGCAGTCCCCGCGGACGAAATCTGTCCGTTGTTTGAGCACTGGAAATCGATTGCGGATGTGCCGGACGTCCGCCTCCGGCAGATTCAACATTTCTTCGAGCACTACAAGGATCTCGAGGCGGGCAAATGGGTCAAGGTCATCGGTTGGGCCGGCGTCGACGTCGCGCATGCGGAGATCCTGAATGGTATCAAGCGCTACGAAACCGAAAAACGGGCTCAATCCCCAACTCTCACCCGATAATCGTCAATGCCTGCCGCAGGCAATCGCGGCGCCGGACGCCTCGCCCGGCGCACCAGCTCGCAGGATGGCGATCTCACGGTGGGGCATCGCACCGTATCGCTTGATCCTGCGGCTGACCGCCGAGACTTGAAATCCACTTAGCTGTTCTTCGAGTGGATGGCGTACAGAGCCGCCAGCCGCGAATTGTCGATTTGCCGTATCGCACGGGCAACGGCCTGATCCCGGCATTCCTCGACCTGCCTTACAGCACTAAAATCTCTAATCGAGGCTGTAGAAGGACAGACTTGCTTGGCCGCATTCGTGATCCGGCGATACAGGTCGTTCACGCCGCCGTCGGTCGCGAGGCTCTGCTCGCTGTACTTGACGACAACGGTGGGTACACCGCTGTCGGGGCTAGCGGCGCTGGCTGCGCCAACAGCCATAACGCCCGCGAGGCTTCCCAGCAACAGCGACGCAAATTTGGCTCGCGATCCGGCAGCGCGGGCGGTGATGAAATCAATCATGACATCTCTCCTTAAGGACTTTGTTTGACGACGCGTTTATGAGATACCTCGAGAGGCATCCTCGTCTGCGGCTCCCCGTCGAGGTCGTCCCGCCAAACGACGGTTTCGTCCCGGACCCTGGGCCGAAGCGCCGCAATCACCCGTCACTTGCGCTACGCTTGTCACCATGATCGGAATCGGAACGAAAGAATCGTCGACCCGGCGCTTTACTGGGGGCCTGAGCCTGCGGCAGTTTCTGGGCATCAGCTGCCTGTTCTGGGTGTATGTGGCCCTGTCGAACATTTTGTACGCTTACAGCATGCGCACCGGCATGGCGCGCATGACCAACTTTCCGCTATTTGCCCCTTGGGATGCGCGCCTCTTTCAGCACCTGCTGCTGTTGCCGGCGTTACTGGTGTCCTTTTGGGCGTCGCTGCGGATCCAGTGGCGTCCCCTGGTGATCGCGCTGCCGCTGCAGTTGATTCTCGGCACCGTATTCTCTGCGGTGGCTTATCCGGCCATGATCGTTGCCGAAATGACCTTGGGCGGCGCGCACTGGCACGATGAGGTCATAGCGCACGTCGCCACCCCGTGGACCGATCCCATGTTTCTCTCGCTGTGGGTGGCCAGTTTCGTGAGTTTCCTGCCGACCTATGGATTCGGGTTGGCGCTGATCACGGGCTTGGCGCTCTATACGCGATTTCGAAACTCTGAACTGCGGCTCGCGGCGCTCGAGCGCGAATGGAGCGCCGCCCGCTTGGCGGCACTGCGCATGCAATTGTCGCCGCATACTCTTTTCAATCTGCTGCACACGATTCGTGGCCATATCGAGTGGGACCCCAAAGGCGCACAGTCCATGGTCGTGCAGCTCGCGGATCTACTGCGCCGGCTGCTGAACGCCGGGGAACGCGACTTCTCGATGTTGAGTGATGAATTGCAGTTCGTCAGATTGTATTTGGAGTTGCAGCAGCGACGCTTCGCGGACCGCCTGAGCGTGGTTCTGCCCGTGGGCCAGGAGATTCCTGCGGTGTGGGTGCCGAGTCTGATTCTGCAACCGCTGGTCGAAAACGCCGTGGTTCACGGATTGGCGGGCCATCAGGGACCCGTGACTGTCCGCATCACCGTGGACATGGTGCAAGACGTGCTGACCCTACGCGTGCTCAACACGATTGCGCCGGAAAAGTCGGCGGGTGAGGAAGGCATCGGCCTCAGGAACGTCCGTGAACGCCTGGCNNGTTCAGTTCGAGGGGCGCGCCGGACTCGCTGCGGCAGGGGCCGACGGGGAGTGGTGCAGTGAGATCACGATGCCGGCGATTCACCAGTCACCCGTGCGCGAGACGCGGCATGCGGCGGATTTGGTCGGCGCATGATGGATGTCATCATTGTCGACGACGAACTGGCCGGCCGGCGCACCTTGCGCGAATATTGCGAGGCGGAAGGCGATCTGCGTGTGGTGGGTGAATACGGCGATGGCGCTGCTGCGCTGGCGGCGATTCGATTGCAGCAGCCGCAGCTATTGTTCCTCGACATTCAGATGGATCCCCTGAACGGCATTGAACTTGCGCGCTCGCTGGAGCCGTCGCAGCTGCCTTCGCTGGTGTTCGTCACCGCCTACGATGCCTACGCACTCGAGGCATTCGAGGTCAGCGCCGTGGANNAGTCGGGAGTGGACGAGCGCCAGGCGTTGCTGGCCGGTTTGCTCGCGCAACTCGAGCGTGGCGCACGCTCTCCCGGAGAGGAGCGGCCACGTCTGCTGGCGGAATTCGGCGGCCGCTTGCACGTGCTCGATGCTGCTCAAGTGGAGATGATCGAGTCGGATCGCAACTATGTCGTGATCCGGATAGGGAAAGACAGCTTCCACGCCCGCAGCACGTTGCAACAAGCGGAACTTGCGCTGCGCTCGCAACCCATGCTGCGCATCAGCCGTTCCTGTCTCGTCAACATGAATTACGTCAAAGAGGTGAATCGTACCCTGCGCGGCGATTTCATTCTGGTGTTGGCCGGCGGGGCCACCGTTACCAGCAGCGAAGGATTTCGCGGCAAGGTCAAGGACTACTTGAGTACGCTGCGAATTTCCTGATCACAACAGTTCCTCAGGCGCGAACGGTGCAAGGATTTTCAGCGTGAAGCGCTGCAGATGACTGGTTTCCGGATCCGTGTACCAGGTTTTTTCCGACCCCGGCTCGCCGCTCGACCATTCGATTTGATTGCTGTGATCTACCAACGTCAGTTTGTAGCTCCCATCCGCACTGATGTCGTCGAGCAGATTAGTAACTTGGCGGGCAATTTCAGCGCTGCGCATCACGAGCCCAAGTTCGCTGTTGGTGCGCGCCGAACGCGCATCCATGTTCATCGACCCGATGAACACGGTTTTTTGGTCGATCACCAGCGCCTTGGCGTGCAAGCTCGCATTGGATCCGCGAAACGGATGAAAGCGGACCCGTTTTTGTCCCAGCTTGGGCCGCACCTCGGAAAGCTCGACGCCGAGCCTGAGCAGCTCCACGCGGTAGCGCGAATATCCGTTGTGCACCAGAGGTGAATCGGTCGACGCCAGTGAGTTGGTGAGTATCCGGATGTGCACGCCCTGGTTCACGAGTTCACGCATCATCGCAACCCCGTCCTTGCCGGGCACGAAATACGGGGAAATCACGATGAGTTCTTGTTTGGCCGAGCGCATCAGGGTGGCGAGGTCGTTGGCAATCGTGACCTCTTCGCCGGGAGAGGTGTCACTCGCAATCTTGGCGGGCCGGTCCGCGAGCACTGTGGCGGGTACCCATGTCAGATGCACATTGCCCGAATCCAGTTCGCGCTCCAGCCAGTTGACGTTCGCGGCGGTTGCGCTGTCGGGGAGCGGCGGCGAGGCCGGTTCAGCGCTCACCGGCGAGGCCACCGAGGCGATCGGGTAAGCGTACTTACTGTTCCAAAAAGCATCGAATGACGCCGACAACTCCGGCACGATGGCGCCGGCCGCCACCACGTCCAGATCGATGAAATTGTTGTGCTGATCGCGCGTGAAGTATTGATCCCCGATGTTGCGGCCGCCGGTGATGGCCAGTGCATTGTCGGCAACGAACAGCTTGTTGTGCATGCGGTGATTGATGCGCGGAATGTCGTTCACCGAAGCGAGTAAGCGAGTCCACGTTGCGGATCTACCGCCCGGAAACGGATTGAACACCCGGACTTCGACGTTCGCGCGTGCGCCCAAATGCATGAACCGCCGATCTTCACCCGCAGTATTGAGGTCATCGACGAGGACGCGCACGCGCACGCCGCGATCCGCCGCCAGCCGCACATGATGCAGCAGAATCCGCGCGGAAATGTCCTGCTGAATGATGTAGTACTGAATGTCGAGCGTGCGTTCGGCATGGTCGGCGAGCGCGACCAGATCGCCCAAAGCCTCCTCGCCCAACGTCAGCAAGCGGATACCCGACAGGTTCTTGTTGCCCTCTTCGGCCGCAACGAGGCGCCCCAGCGACGTCGTCTCAGGGTTAGGCAGCGCGTCGCTGCGAGATTTCTCGACATGCCGCGGCAGGCCGGCGCAGCCGGACATCAGGAGTGCCAGAACCACCGTCGCGGGCAATGCGCCGCAGGTTTTACGCATCGGCGCATCATATCAGGCACACTTTGCGCCCATGCAGGCACAACGCCACATTCAGAGCTTCGTCCTTCGCGCCGGGCGCATGACGCCCGCGCAGGAGCGTGCACTCACGGAGCTATGGCCGTCCTACGGCGTGGAGTTGGGCGATGACCCACTGGACCTTGAGGCGATTTTCGGACGCCGTGCGCCGCGCTGCCTCGAGATTGGCTTCGGGGCCGGGGAAGTGATTGGCAGTTTGGCGGAGAACCATCCTCACATCGACTACATAGGCATCGAGGTGCATCGCCCGGGAGTGGGCCGGTTGCTGCTGCGCGCCGAGCAGACAAAGTTGCGAAACTTGCGCGTCATCTGTCGCGATGCGGTCGAGGTATTGAACGACAAGCTTCAGAATGACTCCTTCGATGAGATCTTGGTGTTCTTCCCGGATCCTTGGCACAAGAAGCGTCACCACAAGCGACGTTTGATCGAACCCAAGTTCGCCGCATCGATGGCGGCCAAACTGCGCGCCGGGGGTATGCTGCGCCTCGCCACGGACTGGCAGGCCTATGCGGAGCAGATGTTGGCCGTGTGCAATGCCAATCCGCATCTCGAGTCATTGAGCGCTGACGGGACCTATGTGGCACGACCGGACTTCAGGCCGCCGACGCGCTTCGAGAGGCGCGGTGCGCGCTTAGGTCTGGGCGTGTGGGATTTGGCCTACAGGAAGCTTGCGACTCCGGCCGCGCCGCCGCCGTAGGCGTTCGCGCGCGCCGTCAGAGGAAACTGCCGCGAATCCCGTCGATGATGAATTGCACGGCGAGGGCGGCGAGAATCACGCCGGA
>PMMB01000283.1:0-656 GCA_003165495.1 Gammaproteobacteria bacterium
CTGTTGCACGGAACCCCGGGGTACCGCGAGGTGTTGGTCAACGCGGCCGGCCGGCCGGTCGAACGCCAGGGGGCTTTCACGCCCATACTCGGCATACGCCAGCCGGTCGCCGGCGCGGATTTGATCTTGAGCATCGATATGCGGGTGCAACGCGCAGCGGAGGACTCATTGACGGGCAAGCGCGGCGCGGCCATCGCCATCGACCCGCATACCGGCGACGTCATCGCCCTCGCCAGCACACCGGGTTTCGATCCCAATGCATTCGCGCGCGGCCTCACGACCAAACAATTCGACGCTCTGCAAAACGATATCGACAAGCCGCTGATCAACCGCGCGCTGCGCGGCGCCTACCCGCCCGGCTCGACCGTCAAGCCGTTCTTCGCACTGGCCGCATTGAAATACGGAGTAATGACTCCGGAACAGACCATATTTTGCCCGGGCCACTTCAGCCTCCCCGGGAGCAGAAATCAATTCCGCGACTGGAAACCCAAGGGTCACGGCATCGTCGCGATGCGCCAAGCCATCATGCAATCCTGCGATGTGTATTTCTATACCGTCGCCAGCAAGCTCGGCATCGATCGCATGCACGATTTCATGAGCATTTTCGGTTTCGGCGAGATCACGGGAATCGACATTCCCGGCGAGAAGCCCGGACT
>PMMB01000283.1:690-3096 GCA_003165495.1 Gammaproteobacteria bacterium
TCGCGCGGCGAGATCTACAGGCCAAGACTGGTATCGGCCGTGCGTGCCGCCGGATCGACGACGCTCACGCCGCGTCCGATTCAGCCTGAGCCCACCCTGACCGCGGTCAATAGCGATCAATGGCAGGTCATCGTGGACGGCATGGAACTGGCGACCGGGCCCGGCGGCACGGCCTATCCAGCGACAATGGGGGCTCCCTACAAGATCGCCGGCAAGACCGGTTCCGCGCAGGTTTTCACCATCGCTCAGAATGAGAAATACCACGAGAAGGAATTGTCCGAGCGCTTGCTGGATCACGCGCTCTTTATTTCATTCGCTCCGGCCGATGACCCGAAACTCGCGGTGGCCGTTTTTGTCGAAAACGGCAAGCACGGCGGCAGCACGGCGGCGCCGATCGCGCGCAAGATNNGCGGGCGGCCGCACCTTGCGTGCCTTGGGGTTGGACGGCCCGCTGACCGGGGTACTGGCCATCATCGTGTGCTTCGGCATTCTGGTGGTCTATAGCGCCTCCGGGCAAAACCTGAAAATGATCGAGCATCATCTGGGGAATATCGCCGTTGCGGTGGCCGCCATGCTGGCCCTCGCGCGGCTGGCAACGCCTCAATACCTACGCTTGTTTGCGCCCGTCGCCTACGTCATCGGCGTGCTGCTGTTGATCGTGGTCGACATGACGGGCCATATCGGCAAGGGCGCGCAGCGTTGGCTCGACATCGGTTTCATGCGCTTCCAACCCTCTGAGATCATGAAACTTGCCGTGCCGATGATATGCGCCTGGTACATGCACGAGCGTCCTTTGCCGCCCACTTTCAAGGATCTATTGGTGATGGCGCTGCTGATTGCCATTCCTACGGCAATGATTGCCAGGCAACCGGACCTCGGCACTGCGTTACTGATCGCGGCTTCCGGCCTCATCGTGATGCTGCTTGCCGGGCTGCAGCTACGGATCATATTGATATCGATACCGTTGCTCGGCGGTGCTGCCGTGGCGGCCTGGCATTTCATTCACGACTATCAGCGCCAACGGATACTGACGTTTTTGAATCCCGAAAACGATCCGCTCGGCACGGGATACCACATCATCCAGTCGCAAATCGCGATCGGCTCCGGCGGCATGTTCGGCAAGGGCTACATGATGGGCAGTCAGGCTCAGCTGGAGTTCCTGCCGGAACGCTCGACCGACTTCATATTTGCGGTCATTGGCGAGGAGTTGGGTTTGTTGCCTTGTCTGGTGCTCCTAGTTCTCTATGGCATCGTCATCGGGCGCGCCTTGTACCTCGCGATGCAGGGCCAGGACACGTTCGCACGCTTGACGGGCGGCGCCATCGCGCTCAGCTTCTTTGTCTACGTGTTCGTCAACTCCGGCATGGTGAGCGGCATACTGCCCGTGGTCGGCGTGCCGCTGCCGATGATCAGTTACGGCGGCACGTCGATGGTCACGCTTTTGGCGGGCTTCGGCATATTGATGTCGCTGCATTCGCATCGCAAGCTCATTGGATCCTAAGGGGTGCGTACTCTGTCCGGCTTGAAGTATCTGTTCCTGGCCGCCGTCGTCGTGTGCACGAACTGTGAATCCGCGGCCGCGCTCGACATCAAGCGCGCCGATGTCAAGGATTTCATCGCGCACATGGCCGCCACTTCGCCTTTCAAGAAGCGACAATTGCGCAAGCTCCTGAAAGCGGCCCAGAGTGAACCGGCCATTATCGAAGCGATGGACCGGCCCGCTGAAAAAGCCAAGCCGTGGTTCGAGTATCGTCCGATCTTCATCAACGAAAGGCGCATCCGCGAGGGCACGGAATTCTGGATCGCCCATCGCCAGGCGCTCGATCAAGCTAGCGTTCGCAGCGGTGTGGCGCCGGAATACCTGGCAGCCATTCTCGGCGTCGAAACTTACTACGGCCGCCTGACCGGCTCATACCGAGTGCTCGACGCGCTGGCCACGCTGGCCTTCGATTACCCCGCTCGAGCGAAATTTTTTCGCGATGAACTCGAGCAGTTTCTCTTGCTGACTCGCGACGCGGGTCTCGATCCCTTGAGCGTGAAGGGATCGTATGCCGGAGCGATGGGCGCGCCGCAGTTCATGCCGTCGAACTACCGGCGCTATGCCGTCGATGCCGATGCGGACGGACATATCAACTTGTGGACCAATTGGCCGGATGTCTGCGCCAGCGTCGGCAATTACCTCAAAGAACACGGTTGGAATGCCGGCGAGCCCGTCCTGAGCGAAGCCAGCGTGGCCCCCGACAGGGCACCGGATCTGGACGGCCGCAAGCTTGCTCTGTCGGACACCGTGGGGTCGCTGCGCACGAAGGGCGTGAGCTTCGACAGCTCGCTGTCGGCGGATGCCCCCGCCCTGCTGATCGCCGCCGACGACGCGGACGGCGTTCACTGGCGCGTCGGCTACAACAA
>PMMB01000283.1:3130-4118 GCA_003165495.1 Gammaproteobacteria bacterium
GCCGGGCGTCGCCGTTCCGCAAGCGGCCTTGCAATAGTGAATGTCGGCCGCGTACTCGCCGCCCCGCTTGGGCTGGCTGTCGTTGCCGGGCTCACCGCGTGCTTTAGTACGCCGCCGCAGCCCACCGGGCCCACGCCCAATTCCACAGTACCACCGGTTTTGGTGACACCACCCCCGCTGCCGGACTCCGTGGCGGACGCCATCCCGCGTATCGAACCCCGAGCGCGCAACGGCAATCCGCCGTTTTACGATGTTTTCGGCAAACGCTACTACGTCCTGTCCTCGAGCGTCGGCTACTGGGAGCGCGGAGTCGCGTCCTGGTATGGGCCCGGCTTCCACAAGGTGCGAACCTCGACCGGCGAGCCTTACGATATGTACGGCATGACGGCGGCTCACAAGACGCTACCGTTACCCGCCTACGTACGCGTCACGAATTTGCAGAACGGCCGCAGTGTCGTGGTCCGGGTCAACGATCGCGGCCCCTTTGTCGGCAATAGAATCATCGACCTGTCGTATACGGCAGCGGCCAAGCTAGACATGTTGCGCAACGGCACGGCCATGGTCGATGTTCGCACCCTCGATCCGTCGACACCGCCGCCGGTGATCACGGCGTCGAGCGCGGCGGTAGCCGGCGCCGTCACGCCGGCCAGCTCCGCGCTGTTCGTACAAGCCGGCGCTTTTTCCGACCCAGCGAATGCGGAACGCCTGGCGGAGAAATTGCGCAGCGGCAGTTACGGCAAAGTCTTCGTACGCGACGATCAAATCGCGGGCCGCAGAATGTATCGAGTACGTATCGGACCGGTGCCTGACGTCGCGCAGTTCGACCGCGTGGTCGCCGCGCTGGAGCAGGCCGGCATCAACGATGCGCATCTCGCTTTCGATTAGCGTCCATACAACGATTGCCGTGCGATAATCCTCGACAGCCATTAATTTTTACCAAGGTGTTCATCTACTATGCTCCGTTCCCTTCTGGCCTGCGTTTCTCTCT
>PMMB01000112.1 GCA_003165495.1 Gammaproteobacteria bacterium
GGTTTCACCATCCTGCAAGTGCTCCCCATTGGGCCGGGTCGCTGCCTGTTGCGGCAACATGACCACACGCTGTGCGAGTCGGACCGGCCCGCGCGCGCCGCTCAATACTTGGCGTCGCGGCTAAACCCGTATACACGGCGGGCGGCCATCGGCCTCGCGGAATCGACTCAGAAAGGCATCGTCACTTTCGGTCACGAGGCGGCGGACGGGGCGCAGGCCGCACCTGCAGTAGCGGCGTTCCGGCGGCAACTGGTCACGCTCATGCCGATGATGTCGCTCGCTCGGCCGCCGCACGAGTATTGAGAAAATTCACTATACTAAGCGCATTAACCGCGGCATTTATCGGGAGTACCGGGCATGAAATTGGCGTCCTTTAACACGAAAGATTGGCATGCGCGCGCCGCCGGCGTGCGCTACGAAACTCGGCATTTCATCGACGGTCAATACCTGGATTCAGTCGCACGCGGCCGTTTCACCGTGATGAATCCCGCCACCGGAACGCCTCTATGCGAGGTGAGCGCCGGCACTGCGGCCGACATCGACTTGGCCGTCGCCGCGGCCAAACGCAGCTTCGCCTCGCGCGTCTGGAGCCGCAAAGCGCCGCGCGACCGCATGGCGATCATGGCGACATACAGCCGGCTTCTGGAAGAGCACACTGAAAAATTCTCCCTGCTCGATACCCTGTGTATGGGCAAGCCGATCACCGACATGGTGACCATCGACGTGCCGGCGGCGGCGCGGAATTTTGCGTACTTCGGCGAATTGATCGACAAGATCGACGGCATGGTCACCTCGACCGCCGCGGACGCGTTTCACTACATTCTGCGTGAGCCCTTGGGCGTGGTCGGCTGCATTGTGCCGTGGAATTATCCCTTGTTGATGGCCGCCTGGAAGGTCGCGCCGGCTCTCGCCGCCGGGAATTCGGTGGTTTTGAAGCCGGCCGAACAATCGCCGCTGTCAGGATTGTTGATGGCACAGCTGTTCGTGGAAGCCGGCGGCCCGCCGGGAGTGTTCAATGTCGTGAACGGTTTGGGCGAAGTCGCGGGCGCCGCGCTCGCGCTGCACAATGATGTGGCCAAGATCGCGTTCACCGGCTCGACTGAAATCGGCAAGCAAATGCTGATTTACGCCGGCCAATCCAATATGAAGCGCGTCAGCTTGGAATGCGGCGGCAAGACTCCGCAAATATTCCTCGCTGACCTGCCGGATCTGGATACGGCGGTAACCTACGCGATCAACGGAATCTTCGGCAACATGGGCGAGGTGTGCAACGCCGGCTCCCGACTGTTGCTCGATCGTCCCATTGCCAAGGAATTTCTGGCGCGCTTCATCGAGCGCGGCAAGGACGCGTATCGAGCCGGCGATCCGCTCGACCCCACCACCAATTTGGGCCCACTGGTGACCGCATCACACCGTTCTCGGGTCATGAGCTACATCACCCGCGGCAAGGCGGAAGGAGCGCGGCTGGAATTCGGCGGCAGCTCACCGGATCTGCCGGGAGCCTTCGTCAATCCCACGCTGTTCTCCGGCGTCAACAATCGCATGACCATCGCGCAAGAAGAGATTTTCGGACCCGTCGCAGCCGCAATCGAAGTGGACGGCATTGCCGAAGCGCTGGCCGTGGCCAACGATTCGATCTATGGGTTGGCGGCGTCGGTGTGGACCCGTGACTTGAGCGTCGCTCATAAAACCGTCCGCGACCTCGAAGCCGGTGTCATTTGGGTGAATTGCTTCGACCACGGCGACATGACGCAGCCATTCGGCGGCTACAAACAGTCAGGCCAAGGCCGGGACAAATGCGTGGAAAGTCTGATCTCCTACACGCAGACCAAGTCTGCCTGGATCAATCTCGGTTGAACTGTTGGGGCGCACTCTCCAGAGCAGATTCCGGAATGCGCTCACGCAGCAGGTTGTGGAATTCGAACATCCAGCGTTCGAGCTGCGACAGCGGTCCCGGCTTGTAACTGCCGGACGCTAGACCGCGCTGCACCCGACCGCAGAGCCACTTGTCTTCGTCATTCACTTGCGTGTTGATCCGCGAGCTCAGGTAGCGAATCGCGCGCATTTCTCGGCGCTCGTCGGGCAAGCCAAACACGGCGCCGCGAACGATGCACCTGCCCGGGCCGTCGGGTAACACTTGGAAGAAATCCATTCGCTCGGGATACACGTCAATGCCCAAATTCGGCAGCGCGCTATAGAAACGCCAACTGCGGCGCTGATCTTCGGGTAAATGCGTGGTGACGCGGCCGATTAGCCGCTGATACAGGCCCTCGGACCAGCGCGGCGACTGTTTCTCGCGCAGCCAACTGATGCCGCGCGCGACGCCGGGCACTGAGGCCTGGTCTTCGTAGTCCGGCGTGAACATGCGATACAGCCCCGGATGGCCGATGGGCACGTGATAGGACTCGAGGTAATTATCCATCGCAATCTTCCAATCGACGTTCCACGTCTCTTGGGAGATGGGCTCCAAGGGCACCATATCTTCGAGCCGATAGGGGAGGAGTTCCTCGGCCAACTTACCCCAGACTTTCGACACCGGCGGCGGATCGCCCGCCAGGCAGACGAAGACGAAACCGAAGGCAATATCGGTGCGCACCGGCCGCAGACCATGCTCGGCACGATCGAGCCCCGGGAAGCTTTCTCGAACGGGCATGCCGATCAGGCCACCGTCGTGCCGGTAAGTCCAACCGTGATAAGGGCAGGTAATGGTCGCAGGACAGTTTCCAGAGCCATCCAACAGACGCGCGCCGCGATGCCGGCAGACGTTGTGAAAGCCGCGTATCGAGCCATCGCGATCCCGCAATACCATGACGCTTTCGGGCCCCAAATCGAAAGTCTCGTAATCACCGACTTTGGGGATGGAATTGACATGGCACACGATCTGCCAGCTCGGTAGCAAGATTCGCTCGAGTTCGAGCCGGGTCATCTCGCTGTGGTTGTAAACCCAGGCGGGTAGTGCGTGCGGCAAGGAGCTTGGGCTTGGGTCTGCGCGCTTCGCGACGGATCGGTTGGTCATTGCTTTCCCCGAGGCGATTTATATGATCGTTTAATCTACGCCGAAGGCCGCAGTGTTGGCAAGTCAGAGCAGTGCAGCAAGGCAATGTATCGGAAAAACGCCAATTCGAAGCCGTAATAGCCGTAATAGCCGGATTCGGCGGTTCCGCGGCACGCGGTCAGTGCGGCGCTTCCGGCGCTTGGTTTATATGGTCATATAATAATTCTGGACGAGTCGAGCGGCGAATGTTACGGTCGCATAAAATCCGCGATTACACCAATATTGAAGGGGAACGCCGTGGCCAGAAAACTGACCAAGAACAACGCGCATTTTCAACGCGCCGTCAAACGCCTGCCGCTCGGCGTGGCTTCCAATTTCCGCTACTGGGGCGAGGATCGCACCATCTATGTGAAACACGGCGTGGGCGCGCGCATCACTGATCTCGACGACAACGAGTACGTCGATTACCGCATGGGTTATGGTCCGGCGATCTTGGGTTACGCTCACCCCGAGGTCGATCAAGCGGCTCGCGAAGGTATGGAAGTGGGTGGCGTATTCGCATTGTCCACTGAACGTGAACTCACCGTGGCCGAGCGCATCTCCAAAATGGTGCCGGCCGCCGAGCTCGTGCGCTTCTCCAACTCGGGTACCGAAGCGGTCATGGCCGGATTGCGCCTGGCGCGCGCTTACACGGGAAAAGACGATTACGTGATCCTCGAGGGCGGCTATCACGGGCTGTTCGATGCGGCAATGTGGTTTACGCCCATGGATAAATGGTCGCAGGTGGGCGACCCCGAAGTAAAACCGTACAGCGAAGGCGTGCCCATCAGCACGCGCAGCTTTGCGCACTTCGTGCAGGCCAACGATGCGAATCAGCTGGAAGACGTGTTCAAACGTCTCTCGCATCGAATCGCCTGCCTGCTGATCGAGCCCATTATGGGCAATTGCCTCGGAATCGCCGCCGAACCGGAATATCTGCGGGCGGCGCGGGCGCTGTGCGACAAGCACGGCGTGGTGCTGCTCATCGACGAGGTCAAAACCGGGTTTCGCGTCGCGCGCGGCGGCGTGCAGGAACTGTACGGAATCAAGGCCGACCTCTGCACCTTTGCCAAGGCCGTGGCCAACGGCTACCCGATTTCCGTGCTGGCGGGCCGTGAGGAGATCATGCGCAAGATAGGCCGCGGCGTCGCGCACGGCGGCACCTACACGGCGCATTCGATATCGCTGGCGGCGGCGGAGAAGACCCTGCAGATTCTCGACGAAACCGACGCGCTGGAGCGGATCGCCGACTACGGCACTCGCCTGCGCTTGGGGATGCGCGCCGTGCTCGGCGCACGGGGTATCGCCCATAGCTTCGTCGGACATCCCTCCATGAGCGGTTTGTATTTCGCGCACGAGCCGCCGCGCAATTATCGCGCCTGGAAGGGCAGCGACTATTCGTTCTACGACGCCATGGCGCGGGTGCTGCATGATGAGGGCGTACTGTGCGAACCCGACTCGCGTGAGCCTTGGTTCGTCTCGGCGGCACACGATGCGTCCTGCCTCGCCGACACATTGAAAGCCTTCGAGATCGCGGTCGATGCCACTCTGAAGTCGAACGGTGCCGCGCACAGAGTACCGGCTTGAGCGCGGTCACGCGTCGCGTTGACCATTCCAAGGATTGGGACGCCATCATCGTCGGGGCCGGCCACAACGGCTTGGTTGCCGCATGTTATCTGGCGCGCTCGGGACTCAAGGTGTTGGTGCTCGAGCGCCAGCCTTATATCGGCGGCGCTGCGGTCAGCCGCCGCTTGTATCAGGACTTCACGTACTCGAATTGCTCGTACGTATGCAGCCTGCTCCGGCCGGAGATCATCCGCACTCTCGAGCTGCCGAAATATGGGCTGCAAGTCATCCCCTATGACGGGGGATGCACCCTGATGCAGGGCGGGGGACACTTGGCGGTGTACGACAACCACGACGCGCTGCGCCGCGAAATCGCCCGGCATTCGAAGCGCGACGCCGAGGCCTACGACCGCTACTCGCGCGACGTCTTGCGTCAGTGCAAATTCATCAAACCGCTCTTGATGCGCGAGCCGCCGGATCCCACCTCGTTCAAACCGCGCGATCTGAAGGAATTGCTGTACCTCGGCAGGCGCTTCCACGGCCTGGGCGAGGAGCGCATGTACGACACGCTGCGCTTCTGGACCATGAGCGCCGCGGATTTTCTCGACGAATATTTCGAGAGCGATATCGTGAAGGCGCACTTTGCCGGCAGCTCGATCATCGGCACCGCCTTGGGGCCCCGCTCGCCCGGGACGGCCTACGTGCTGTTGCATCACTACATGGGCGATATCGACGACACGGTCGGCGCCTGGGGCTTCGCGCGCGGCGGGATGGGCGCGATCACCAAGGCGCTCGGCGCGTCGTTCGAGGCCAGCGGCGGCGCCATCCGCAGCGCCGCGCCGGTCGCGCAAATTCTGGTGCGCAATGGGCGCGCCTCGGGTGTCGCGCTCGCGGACGGCGAGCAAATTCATGCGCCGCTGGTCATTTCGAACCTGGACGTGCGCCGGACCTTTCTCGAGACCATGGATGCGAAGGACCTGCCGGATGAATTCCTGCGGCAGGTGAAGAACTTCAAGATTCGCGGGTCCTCCGGAAAATTGAATATCGCCTTGGACGGACTGCCGCGATTTCCGGCAATACCAGAAGGCTCGCCCAGCATTCGCGGCGACATACATGTTACCGACACGATCGAAATGATGGAGCGCGCGTACGATGATTGGAAGGATGGGCGCTGGTCGCGTGCGCCGTATATCGACATGCTCATTCCGTCGCAGATCGATCCGACCATGGCGCCCGACGGCAAGCACTACATGTCCGTCTTCGTTCAGTATTGCCCATACGTGTTGGCCGACGGTCCATGGGATGCCGCCAAACGTAAGGCCTTCGGCGATACCGTGATCAATACCATCGCGCAACACAGCCCCAATTTCAAGGATCTGATTCTGCACGCCGAGATTCGCACTCCCTGGGACATAGAAAACGAAGTGGGCCTCACCGAAGGCAATATCTTTCAAGGTGAATTGACCATGGATCAGTTGTTGTTCAACCGGCCGCTGCCGGGCTACGCGCAGTATCGAGCGCCGGTGCGCGGCGTGTACATGTGCGGCTCGAGCACGCATCCGGGCGGCGGCGTCATGGGCGCGCCCGGCGCGAACGCCGCCCGCGCCGTGCTGCGCGATCTTAGGCGGGCGCATTGAACGTGGCGGTCTCTGCCCCGCAATCGCGCTACGACTGCGTCGTCATCGGCGGCGGTCACAATGGACTGGTGTGCGCAGCGACGCTGGCGCGCGGCGGCCGGTCGGTCCTGGTGCTCGAGGCCGCGAACACGCTCGGCGGCGCAGCGCTGACGCGAGAGTTTGCGCCCGGTTTCCGCGTCTCGGCCGGCGCGCACTTGCTGCATCTGATGCCTGCGGAACTGCTCCGCGAATTGCAGCTGGGATCGCACGGACTCGAATGGGCGGCGCAGGGAATGGCTACCACGGCGCTAGTGCCCGGCGGCGCTCGCTTGAACTTGAGCCAAGAGGAGGCGGGACAAGGCCTGTCAGTCGCGGACGCGCAGGCGTATTCAGTCTATACGGCACGCATGCGGCGTTTCGCCGCAGCGCTGGCGCCGATGCTCTCTCGCGTGCCGCCGCGTCTGGGCACGACCGCCTGGGCCGATCGTCTTGCACTGCTGCGGATCGGCTGGCAGATACGCAGGCTGGGACGGCGGGACATGCGCGAACTGCTGCGGATCGGCGGCATGAATGTCTATGATTTGCTCGAAGAGAACTTCGATTCGGCGGCGCTCAAGGGGGCGCTGGGATTCGATGCCGTGCTCGGCGCCAACTTCGGCCCGCGCTCGCCGGGCACGGTGTTGACGCTGTTGTATCGGTTGGCGGGGGAATCCGCGGGTGCCTCCGGGTTGTCGCAGCCCAAGGGCGGCATGGGCGCGCTGTGCAATGCGCTCGCCAAGGCGGCGGGTGCGGCCGGGGCTACGATTCGTACCGGCGCGCCGGTGGCGAACATTCTGGTCGAAGGCGATCGCGCCTGTGGCGTCGTGCTCGAGTCCGGCGAAAGCATCCGTGCGCAGAGCGTGATATCGAGCGCCGACCCAAAGACCACGTTTCTGCGCCTGCTGGGACCACGGCATCTCGACGCCGGTTTCGTACGTCGGGTCAAGCATATTCGCTCCCGCGGGCTCGCCGCCAAACTACACCTGGCGTTGAATCGTGCACCGCCGTTCAGCGGTGTGTCGGAGTCGGGTTTGCGAGGCCGACTGCTCATCGCGCCCTCGTTGCAGCACATCGAGCACGCGTACAATCACGCGAAGTACGGAGAGTTTTCGGCGGCACCCGTGATGGAAATTACCGTTCCGACCGTCAATGACCCGGCGCTGGCACCGGCCGGACACCATGTGCTGTCGGCCATCGTGCAGTATGCGCCATATGCGCTCAAGGAGGGTTGGCACAATGGACGGCAACGCTTCGTGGACACTTTGTTGGATGCGTTGGAAGGATTCGCCCCCGGTCTTCGCAGCTCCGTCATCGGGTCGGAGTTGTTGACTCCAGCCGATATGGAGCAGGAGTTTCGCATCAGCGGCGGGCACTGGCATCACGGGGATTTGGCCTTCGATCAATTCTTGATGGTTCGTCCGGTGCCGGGGGCGGCTCAGTACCGCACGCCCATGGAGGGCTTATTCTTGTGCGGGGCCGGCTGTCATCCCGGTGGCGGAGTGATGGGCGTTGCCGGCCGCAATGCCGCGCAAGAAGTACTCAAATTGGGCATGAGATCACCATGACTGACTCCCTCGCGCCGCATTTCAAACAACCCCTGCTCAAGACGCCGTTTCACGAGCGCGCCCGCGCTCTT
>PMMB01000009.1 GCA_003165495.1 Gammaproteobacteria bacterium
ACATCCGTCGAGAGCATCTTCGAAATCGGTGCGTGCCAGCGTGTAGCTGCCCTTGGGACTTGCGCGGCGTGCCCGACTGATCAAGCGGCTCATGGCGCCATAGCTCGCGCGATCGGTGGCCAGCACCACGAGTTTCAGTTCATCGATGCATGTGAGCTCCGTGCCGATGATCAGCGGCAGGCCGTGCTGCTTGGCGGCGATGTGGGCGCGCACCACGCCCGCCAGCGAGCATTCGTCGGTGAGTGCCAACCCGCGGTAATTTAAACGTTTAGCCTGGGCGATCAATTCCTGAGGGCTAGAAGCGCCGCGCAAAAAAGAGAAATTACTCAAGGTATGGAGTTCGATGTACGCGAATTGGCCGGAAGTGCGCCCACCGTTCAAGCGAACATCCCGTGCAAATACCAACGCTTGGAGTGACGTTCCTGAAAAACCCACAGTTTTGCGCCATGCGATTGACGCGCGCCGCGGATTTGGCGTGCAACATAGTAATCTCGCGCCACGCCCCGGCCGTCCCACCAACCGCTCTCGATACGTTCAGGGCCCTGTTCCAGAACCAAACCGCTTGCCAACGGCAGCGGTGCATCCAGCAACCACACGGGGCGCGGCATGTCATCGCCGGCGCCCCGATCGGCCATCTTCTCGCCCACGCACCGGACAGAGGTCAGTGGCAGTTCGTGGACGCGCCGCCACGCCGCTTCGGGCCGATGTTCCGGGATTGAAACAACCCCATACACCGCATCCTCGCCCAAGCGCGCGCGCAAACGCTCCACCAATTGCGGTACGCTATCGCGCCCACAGCCTGCGCCGGTGCCTGCCAATCCCGAAAAGGCATCGAGCGAGCCGGCCGAGAGCGGCTGTAATACACCTGAGATCAATTCCATGCCTCGGACCGGTGCTTCAAGCTCGAGCCTTGCCAACTTTTGGGCGAGCACATCCGTCAAGCGACGACGCTCACTCGTGATGCTCGCCAGCCCCAAATGCACACAGGTCGCGGGCCCCGCACGATGCCGCAGCTTCAGGCGCAACGCCTGTACGCCGGCCTGACGCTCTCGCAAGAACTGCGCACAGCGCGCGATCAAAGGTTCGAGCGCCTTCTCCAGATAAGCGGCATTCTCGATCTCCGTCTCGAAATCACATCGCGCCCGAAAACGTTCGCGCGGCACGAACGCTCTGCGCGGCGCCGCTTGTCGCGCCAGCGCAATGTCGAGATCCTGCACCGTCGCAGTACCCAAACGGCGTGCGAGGCCGGCGCGCGGCAGGCGCAGCAATTCACCCATGCGCGTCACACCCATGGCGCGCAAAGTTTGCAACCGCGCGATATCCCAGGCCGTACAAGCGATCGGCAACTCCGCCAGGTGCCCGGGCAGCGTGCCGAGATCTTCGATGACGACAGGGTGGCCGGCGCGCGGGTGGCCGCCGCGCGCTAACCAGAGTGCCGCCAAAGTCGACGGTGCCGTGGCGCTGCGAGCCGGCAGCGCAAGCCGGCGCCAACAGGCATCGATGTCGGCATGCAAGGCCTTTAGGGAACCAAACAGCTTTACGCTGCCTTTAATCTCCAGCAACAAGGCGTTGGGCAATTCAATACTGACGAACGACGTAAATTGCTGCGCATGCATGCAGAGGGGTTGCAGAACGGTAGCTGAATGTTTAGCTTCGATCAGTTCCGGAAACACCACGGCATACCACAGCTGCCTTGAACGTGGGCTGCCGGCCGGCTGCGGTGTCGCTGGCAAAGGGACCAGCGCGGTCGAAGCATTCGCGGCGGCAAATAAATCTGCCGTCTGCGACTTCGCATTCCGCAATTTCATGAGCCACCAAAATTGACAGGGCCGGGTCGGCCGCCTTGCACTTTGAGTAGATCGAGACGCGCCTCATGCTCACCCCTAGTCACAACCAGACGCAGGCTGGCGGGCGAAGACTCGAAACGATGCCGCTCGGGGCGAAACAGCACACCGAGCGCACCGCCCGCCTCGGCCGCGAGCTTCAAACGCCGCAGCCAGCGATCGTCGGTACCTTTCAACCAGAGCAACACCGCGGCGCAGACACCCGAACTTAAAGCCTGTTCAGCAGCCCACAATGCTTCCGTGGCGCCGGCAGGCCGCACTACAAGCAAGCGCCCCAGTTCGATTCCCTGCTGCGCTAAGGCAGGGGCATAAGGTTCATGGGGTGGCGCAATCCAGACGAGCCAGGGGGCACCATCGGTCCTGCCTTGGCCGGTCCTGCGTTGGCACTCCACCAAAGCCGGCAAAAAAAGCTGCACCTCGCCCAAGCCGGTATCGTCCAGCAGCACCTCGATGAGCGACGCCGTCGGCCACCCGCCCCCGGGCAAGCGCGCATCCAGCGCGCTACAACCGGTGGACCAAACCGGACGAGTGGGGGCAGCCGAGGCGTCTTTTAACTTCCAGACGCGTGCATCGGCCAAAATACAGCCAAGCGACGATACTTCACGCGGCATCCACGTCTTTACCGCGACGAAGCACCCCGACGACCACCCCTTCGATAATCAGGGGCTGTTCTTTGAGATCGACACGAATGGGTTCGAAGTCGGCGTTTTCAGGCAGCAGCCACACAATCGTACCTTCTTGTCGATAGCGCTTAACGGTGACTTCGTTTTCCAAGCGTGCGACCACGATTTGGCGATTGCGCACCTCGGGCGTGCGATGCACGGCAACCAGATCGCCATCCAAAATGCCGGCATTTTTCATACTCAT
>PMMB01000116.1:0-2257 GCA_003165495.1 Gammaproteobacteria bacterium
GGGTTTTACCCTACTTGGACATTCCGTTTCAGCATGCGAGCGCGCGCATATTGAAACTCATGAAGCGGCCGGCCGCCGCGGAGAATACATTGGAGCGGATCGCGGCTTGGCGAGACCAAGTGCCGGACATCACGATACGCAGTACTTTTATAGTCGGCTTTCCCGGCGAGACCGAACAGGATTTCAGGCAGCTGCTCGACTGGCTCCGGCAGGCGCAACTCGATCGCGTCGGTTGTTTCGAGTATTCGCCCGTCGCAGGCGCCGCCGCCAACGCACTGCCGCTGCCGCAGGTGGCGGCGGAAATCAAACGCGAGCGTCGCGAGCGCTTCATGGAACTCAGCAAAGAAATCAGCGCGCAGCGACTTGCACGGAAGATTGGCCGCAAGATGCAAGTGCTGGTCGACCGCATTGACGGCGATGTTGCGGTAGCCAGATCGAGCAGCGACGCTCCGGAAATAGACGGCGTCGTGCACATTCGCGAGCCCGGGAAATTGAAGGTCGGCGATTGGGCACAGGTACAGATTATCAAGGCAGGCCCGTACGATCTCGAGGCGAAATTGGATCTATAGTTGTAAACGCGGAGATTCACACGTGGAAATTGTTGCCGATCGAGTAGTCACCATTCACTACACGCTAAAGGATGACCGCGGTGCCGTCCTCGATAGCTCCGCCGGCGGCGAGCCGCTCGCCTACATTCAAGGACATGGCAATCTCGTCGCTGGCTTGGAAAAAGCTCTCGAAGGCAATCAAGAGGGCAAGACGCTGTCCGTCGTGATTCCTCCCGAGGATGGCTACGGTAAGCGCGATGCGGCTTTGATTCAGCACGTGCCAAAGCGCTCATTACAGGGCTCCGGCGAGATAAAAAAGGGCATGCAGTTTCAGGCGGGGACCGGTGACGGCGTGCGCATGTTCACGGTGACTGCCGTCGTCGGCGATATGATCACTCTCGACGGTAACCATCCGCTTGCCGACAAAACGCTGCATTTCGACGTGGAGGTAGTCAGTGTTCGTGCCGCAACGACACAGGAACTGGAACACGGCCATGTTCACGGCGCCGGCGGACACCATCACTAGCGCTGCGGGCGCAATGACACGGCAATAACTCATTGACGAGGAAAGGCATTTTCCTTATCGTGTCGCCGTTGGCGGAACCTTTGGACATAACCTTGCGCTTGGCTCTCGGCCCTTCGCTAAAGGCAGCGCGATGTGCATAATAACCATGCCCCTAGCATGATCAACCGATAGGACCGTACCGATGGAGCGTCGCTTGCACACTCGCCACCGCGCACGCACGACTGTGTACGTGGTGATGTCGGGACGAAAGAGTCGGATTTGCAAGGCTAAAAACCTGAGTGCGAATGGCGTTTTCGTAGAAACGGAAAATCTCGGACTACGCAAGGGACAGCAAGTCCATCTCGCCTTCGCCATCAACTTAGGGCTGGTGACCAAGATCCACCGCCGTACGGCCATCGTCGCGCATGTGACGCGCGGCGGCACCGGACTCATGATGGAGCAGTTCGCGGGGCGCTGAGTCGGTCGATTCCCTGTAAACTTGAGCGAATGCCACCCTTCGATCCGCCCGGCACGGATGCGATCCGCATTCGCGGCGCGCGTCAGAACAATCTTAAAGCACTGGACCTCGATCTACCCCTCCACGAGTTGATCGTTGTAACCGGGGTGAGCGGCTCCGGGAAATCCTCGCTGGTGTTCGACACGCTGTATGCCGAGGGTCAGCGTCGCTACGTCGAGACCTTCTCACCCTACGCGCGGCAGTTCCTGGATCGGATGGATAAGCCCCTGGTCGACCGCATCGAAGGGATCCCGCCGGCGATCGCCATCGATCAAACCAATCCGGTGCGAACCTCGCGCTCCACCGTCGGCACCATGACCGAGCTCAACGATCATTTGAAGGTGTTGTTCGCACGCGCCGCGGTTCTGCACTGTCAAGGCTGTGGCCGGCCGGTGCGGCGCGATACGCCTGCGAGCATTCAAAAGTCGCTGAACACGCTATCCCGCGATAGCGGTGATCCGCCGTTGCTGCTCACCTTTCCGGTACCCATACCGAAGAATTTTACGGAAACCGAGATCAAGGGATTGCTGTCCGGCCAAGGCTATACCCGCATCCATGAAAAGCGCGGCAACACCTTGCAAGTCATTCAGGATCGTTTTCGCTCATCGTCGGTGGACCCTGCCCGAGCCGGGGATGCCATCGAAGCGGCGCTGAAAGTCGGACAGGGCCGCCTCGACGTGTACCCGC
>PMMB01000116.1:2284-3584 GCA_003165495.1 Gammaproteobacteria bacterium
ATCGGTGTCGACTATGGCTTGGTCATTCCGGATAGCACCTTGTCTCTCCGCCAGGGGGCCATCAAGCCCTGGCAAACCGACTCCTTCAAGGAATGCCAGGATGATCTCCTCAAGTTCGCCCGCAAGCGCGCCATTCCAATCGACACGCCCTGGCGCGACCTGACCGACGCCGAACGCAGCTGGGTGATCGAGGGCGAAGGCGAGTGGACCAAGAATATCTGGTATGGCGTGCGGCGCTTCTTCGCCTGGCTCGAGACCAAAGCCTACAAGATGCATATCCGCGTGCTGCTCTCGCGCTACCGCTCCTACACCGAATGCAGCGCATGCCGTGGCGCACGCCTCAAGCCCGAGGCGCTGCTGTGGCGCGTCGGCAATCCCGGCATCAACATCCGCGCGTTGATGCTGTTGGCCGTAGAGGACGTCCGCCGCTTCTTCGCCACCCTCGAATATTCGGCGCCGCTCGATGCAGCGACGGATTTACTGCTGCGTGAAATCCGCGCGCGCCTCAAGTATTTGACCGACGTGGGCTTGGGCTATTTGAATCTCGACCGCCAGTCGCGCACCCTGTCCGGCGGCGAAGTGCAGCGAATCAATCTCACCACCGCGCTCGGCACCTCCCTGGTCAACACCCTGTTCGTGCTGGATGAACCTTCCATCGGCCTGCATGCGCGCGACGTCGACCGCATCGTCGGCGTCATGCACCGCCTGCGCGACGCCGGCAACACGCTGGTGGTGGTCGAACACGACCCGAAGGTGATGCAAGCCGCGGATCGCGTACTCGACATCGGACCGGGCCCCGGCGAGCATGGCGGTGAAATCGTGTTCTACGGGCCCATCGCAGATCTCGCCAAGGCCAAGGGCTCGCTGACCGCCGATTATCTGTTTGGGCGCAAGCGAGTTGCGATATCGCGCGCCGATCTGCCACGCGCCGCCGCCGGTGCTTTACGCATCGAGGGCGCCGCCCTGCACAATCTCAAGAATATCGANNCACGACATTCTGTTCCCGGCGCTGCTGCGCGCCAAAGGCAGACCCACCGAATATCCCGGTTCGCACCGCGCGATCCGGGGCGCGGAGCTGGTCGACGATGTGGTCATGGTGGACCAGAGCCGGATCGGCCGTACGACGCGCTCCAATCCCGCGAGTTATGTCGGCGCCTTCGATGCGATCCGCGATTTGTTCGCCCGATTGCCGCAGGCCCGCGAACGCAAGTACACCGCCGGCACCTTCAGTTTCAATGCCGGCAACGGCCGGTGTCCGGGATGCGGCGGCAACGGCTTCGAGCACGTGGAGATGCAATTT
>PMMB01000245.1 GCA_003165495.1 Gammaproteobacteria bacterium
TTCAACGATTATGAAGTAGGTTTGCGTCATGGCCTGCCTCTGATCAACATCATGAACCCGGATGCGTCGCTCAACGGCGAAGTGCCCGCTGCGTACCGCGGTCTCGACCGCGCTCTCGCGCGCGCCCGGATTCTGGCCGACTTAGGCAAGCTCGGGCTCGTCGAGCGCGTCGAGCCGCACAAGCTGACCGTGCCGCGCGGTGATCGAAGCAACGCGGTGCTCGAGCCCTTGCTCACCGACCAGTGGTTCGTCGACATCAAGCCGCTGGCGGAGCCCGCCATCCGCGCCGTCGAAGCAGGACACATCCGCTTCGTTCCCGACAATTGGTCCGCGGTGTATTACGAATGGATGCACAAGATCAAGGATTGGTGCATCAGCCGGCAGCTATGGTGGGGACATCGCATACCGGCGTGGTACGGCCCCGACGGCCGCTTCTATGTCGCCCGCAACGAGGCCGAGGCACGCGCCGCCCATGGCATAGACCCCGGGGTGCCGTTACGGCAGGACGATGATGTGTTGGACACCTGGTTCTCCTCCGCGTTGTGGCCGTTTTCTACTCAAGGCTGGCCCGAGCAGGGGCGAGACTTCAATACTTACTACCCTACCTCGGTGCTGGTCACGGGTTTCGACATCATTTTTTTCTGGGTCGCCCGCATGATCATGATGGGGCTGAAATTCACGGGAAAAGTGCCGTTTCGTGAAGTCTACGTTCATGGACTGATCCGTGACCATGATGGTCAGAAGATGTCCAAGTCGAAGGGCAATGTCATCGATCCGCTCGACATAGTGGATGGGATTTCTCTCGATGCCTTGCTCGCCAAGCGCACCAGCGGTCTGATGCAGCCGCAGATGAAACCGGCCATCGAGAAGGCGACCCGCAAGCAATTTCCGCAGGGCATCCCGGCATTCGGCACGGATGCATTGCGTCTGTGCTTCGCGCGGCTTGCCACACAAAGCCGCGATTTGCGTTTCGACATGAGCAGAGTCGAAGAGTATCGCAACTTCTGCAATAAACTGTGGAACGCGGCGCGCTATGTGCTGATGAACGTCGAGAATCAGGACTTAGGAGTAGAGGGCGCGGAATTCAGCTTGGCCGATCGATGGATTCAAGCGCGGCTCTCGGCAATGCTCGCACGCGTGGAATCGGGATTCACCGAATACCGCCTCGATACCGTGGCCAACGCGCTGTACGAATTTACTTGGCATGAGTTCTGCGATTGGTACTTGGAGCTCTCGAAAGCCGTACTGCAATCGGCAACCGCCACCGCCGCCGCGAAACGCGGCACTCGCCTTACCTTGATCAATAGCCTCGAAGTGCTGTTGCGTGCGCTGCATCCGCTCGCGCCGTTCATCAGTGAAGAAATTTGGCAACGCGTGCGTGTCAGCGCGGGTGTGGCCGGCGTCACCATCATGCGGTGCCCCTTCCCGAGCGCGGCCGGCGTCAAGACAGACCCTGAAGCGGAGGCGGAAATGCGCTGGGTGATCGGCTTCATCGAGGGCGTACGGCAAATCCGCGGCGAATTGGACATTGCGCCGAGCCGCAAGCTAGAGGTGCTGCTGCAAAACGCCTCATTAAGGGATACCGAGTATCTCGACCGCAACCTGCCTTATTTGACGCGTCTCGCCGGTGTCGAAGTGCCCCGCGCGCTGGGGCCCGCTCAAACCGCGCCGATTTCTGCCGTTGCATTCGTGGGTACGCTGGAAATATTGGTGCCCATGGCCGGCCTGATCGATCCCGCTGCCGAGCTTGCGCGCCTTTCACGGCAGCAAAACAAGACCGACATCGATCTGAAGAAAATGGAGAGCAAATTGAACAATGCCGAATTCGCCAGGAATGCGCCGGTTGAGGTCGTGGCCAAGGACCAGCAGCGGCTCGCCGAGCTGCGTACGGAAATCGGTCAATTGGCGGCGCAGATCGCGAGGGTGACTGCGCTCAAGGGTCAATGAACGCCATGCAGTCCGAGATCGACGCCGTTCTTGCCCAAATCAATCGAGTGATCTTGGGCAAAGATCCGCAGATTCGCTTGTGTCTGGCCTGTCTGCTGGCGCGCGGACACCTGCTGATCGAAGACATTCCCGGAGTCGGCAAAACCACGCTCGCGCACGCGATTGCCAAGACCTTGGGGTTGTCTTTCCAGCGCGTGCAATTCACCAGTGACCTACTGCCCGCCGATGTACTCGGCGTGTCCATCTATGACCGCGAAACCGGTAAGTTCAGATTTCAACGCGGACCGATTTTTGCCCAACTGGTGCTGGCCGATGAAATCAATCGTGCGTCGCCGAAAGCCCAGAGCGCGTTGCTCGAGGCCATGGAAGAACATCAAGTAACCCTGGACGGCCAGTCGATGGCGCTGCCCGAACCGTTCTTCGTCATCGCCACGCAGAATCCGCAGGACCAAGTCGGCACCTTTCCCCTACCCGAGTCGCAATTGGACCGATTTTTGATGCGCGTGCATTTNNGGATACCCCGCACCTGCCGCGGAGCGCGAACTCTTGAGCGGCGTGGATCGGCGCGATTTGGTGAACTCGCTCTCCACGGTCGCGACCGTGGAGACCCTGCGGCGGCTGCAACAGCGCGTTCTCGACGTTCATGTGGCGCCGGCGCTTCTCGACTACGTGCAGGCCCTGGTGGCTCATACTCGCCACTCGTCCGGATTGAACGCCGGTCTATCGCCGCGAGCAGCCATCGGGCTGTTGCGCGCGGCACGCGCCTGGGCGTTGATATGCGGTCGCGACGCCGTGATCCCAGAGCATGTGCAAGCGGTGTTTGCCGCGGTGGTCGAACATCGCGTGCGGCAGCGGGACAGCGGCCCGGCGGCGGCAACTCGGCTGCTCGAGGCCGTCCCTATCCCATGAGCCGAGGCGATCTGGAGCAATGCGGCAAGTAATTATCGATAAATTACGCGCCTGGGCCGCGCGCCGCCACGGCCGCGATTCCCTGCCGATCAAAATCAGCCGCCGCCGCATTTACATTCTACCGACGCGCGCCGGCCTGATGCTGGCGCTGATTCTCGTCGCGATGCTGATAGCCGGGCTCAACTACAACAGTAACTTAGGGCTGGCCTTTGCGTTTCTGATGGTGAGTATTGCGCTCGTCACCATGCATCACTGCAATCGCAATCTACTCGGCCTGCAGGTGGACGTGACCACGGAGGTGGATGCCTTCGCCGGCCGCGAGGCGAGGTTCGANNCGTCCCGGCGCGATCGAGTGAGTCAGTACCGGTCTGCATTCCGGTGCCGCAGCGCGGAGTAACGCGCCTTGACCAGTTCGAGCTGCGCACGCGCTATCCCTTCGGCTGGTTTCATGCCTGGACTTACGTACAAGGCTCACTGACCGCCTACGTCGCTCCCGCCCCGCACGGCACCCGAACGCTGCCGGCGGCGGCGGGATTGGGGTCTGCCTCTCGGGCGGAGACGCGCGGCGATGAGGACTTCGCCGGCCTACGTGCCTACGAGCCCGGCGTGCCGCTGAAACATATGGCGTGGAAGGTGTTGGCGCGCGGCGGTGAAGCTGCGGTACAGAGCTATGCGAGTTTCGCCGCGCAGCCTGAATGGTTGGAATGGTCGTCCCTCGAGGGTCAAGACACCGAGACTCGCCTATCACAGCTATGCCTGTGGGTATTGGAGAGTGAGGCCGCACAGCGGGTCTACGGTCTTAGGATCCCCGGCAAGGAGATTGCACCTGCGCGCGGCGCGGCGCATCGTTTTGCGTGTTTGCGGACTCTTGCCCTGTTCGCGATCGAGGAGCCGCGGTGAGCCCCGGGCCCGTATCGTACGAACAGCTGCTGGGGATCTTTGCGTGCCTCGCGCTGGCCTTGGTCGCGCACCTCGGGTCACTGCCGGTGTGGGTGCTCGTGACGGTGGCTGTGTCGGGCGGCATACGGCTGCTGCTCGCGCACCGCGGCCGCGCGGCCCCGCCTCGCGGCGTGCGTGTGGCGATCGCCGGGCTCGCTATCGCACTGCTGTTCTTGCAATTCCGCACCTTCAATGGTTTGTCCGCCGGAACGGCCCTACTGGCCTTGATGGCAGGTCTGAAACTGCTCGAGACCGACACACAGCGCGATATCTACATCATCACGCTCAGCATTTATTTTGTGAGTATGTCGGCGCTGCTGGAGGGCGATTCCTTTTGGCTGCTCGCCTACCTCATCGGAGTCTGCTGGCTGACGACGGCCACCTTGTTGCGTCTCACCACGACGCTGCCCGTGCCCGAATGGCGCCGCTGCCTGCGCTATGGCGGACGGATACTGAGTCAAGGACTGCCTCTCGCACTGGTGCTTTGGTTGTTGTTTCCGCGCTTCGCTGGGCCGCTTTGGCACATACCGGATGACGGACGCAGTGCTCGATCGGGCTTGAGCGACACCATGAGTCCCGGGGACATCGATCAACTCGCATTGTCGGATGAAGTCGCATTCCGCGTGCGCTTCGCGGCAGCCACGCCGCCGCCGCAGGAGCGCTACTGGCGCGGACCCGTGATGCACGATTTCGACGGGCGCACCTGGTCCCGTTTCTATCCGAGCTCACAGAGCGCGCCGCCGCTGCGGTCGCAGGGCCCGGCCTATCGCTACACGTTAAGCCTGGAGCCGCAGCAACATCATTGGATATTCGCGCTCGATTGGCCATCGAGCTGGGATTTGCCGGGCGGCGTCCTCACGAGCGATTACACGCTGGTGCAGCGTGGCCCCGTGTCGCGCCCGATCGACGTCGCTGCCACGTCCTACACGCGAGTGCAATCGTCGGAGCCGTTGGACAATCACTTGCGAAGGCAAGATACCAGTCCGCCAAGTCACAATCCACGTACCGTGCAATTGGCGCAAACACTGCGCAGCGCGCACCCGGACGATTGGGACTACGTTCAGGCCGTTCTCGGCATGTTCGCGCAGCAACCGTTCTACTACACCTTGACGCCGCCCAAGCTCGCCAACCACTCCGTAGACGAATTTCTGTTCGACACGAAACGCGGGTTTTGCGAACACTACGCCTCGGCGTTCGCCGTCTTGATGCGCGCGGCGGGGATACCGGCGCATGTCGTGACCGGCTATCAGGGCGGAACTTTCAATCGATTCGCGGATTACTGGATTCTGCGGCAAAGCGATGCGCATGCCTGGGACGAAGTCTGGATCGAAGGACGCGGGTGGGTGCGCGTCGACCCCACGTCGAGTATCGCGCCCGGCCGTGTGGAACACGGTCTGGAGGATGCCATGGGCGCAAATGAGCCCTTGGCGAGTCGCTGGCAACGTCGCATTCCATGGCTCGCCGATACGCGGCTGCGTCTCGACGCCCTGCGCCAGATGTGGCGCGAACGCATCTTATTTTTCGATCAAGACTCGCAGCAGAAGCTGCTCGAGTGGCTGCATATTCCCGAGCCGGACGGCCAGAAGCTCGTGATCGTGCTGACGGCGGCGTTAACTCTGGTGCTGTGCTGGCTCACTTGGGCGGTGCGCCGCGAAGTCGATCCGGCACGTAAGGAACTGCTGAGCCGCGCCTACTCGCGTCTGTGCGCCAAATTGGCCGCGGTGGGAATACCGCGGCAATCGCATGAGGGCGCGGAAGACTACGCTGTCCGCGTCGCGCAGCGTCGCCCTGACCTTGGCCCCGCCGTCATCGCACTGTGCCGGCATTATTCGCGGCTGCGCTATGCCGCCGCTTCCGCGCGCACCACGGTCGGACAGTTCGACGCCGCCGTGCACGCGTTCCGCCCGCCGGCAAAACCGAAGAGTTCGCGTACCGGCGTGTAGACGGGGGTGCGGCGCGCTACAATGCCGGGACGCAAATGCCGCGCCTGCCCATCGGAGTCCGCCATGACCCGAACACTGGTCGTTTGCCTGGTCGCGCTCGCTTCGCTCTTGGCCCACGCCACGGGTGTCGGGCTCAAACCAGGCCTGTGGGAGGTGCGTGTCGTAAAGCAGGTCGTCGACGGCCGCGATACGACGGCGCAGATGGCGGCGCAGGCCGCGCAGATGCAACAGACGATGGCAAAAATGCCCCCGGAGCAACGCGCCAAGATGGAGGCCATGTTCAAAGAGAAGGGGGTCAGCCAAGGCAGCGATGGCGGCTATCGTCTATGCATCAGCCCTGAAATGGCGAAGCGGGATACGCCGATTGTCGACAAGTACGGACGCTGTCAGCCGGCGAAGGTGACCCACAGCGGCAATCAAACGACCTACGAGTTCAGCTGCAGCTCCAACGGAATCTCGACGGCCGGCAAGGGCGAATCCACGGCCGCCGGCGATCTGATCACGACACGCAGCGACACGACCGTGAAAAATGCGAATGGCACGACGCGCGTCATACACAGTGAGTCCGAGATGAAGTATTTAGGCTCCGGCTGCGGTGACGTAAAGCCGCTCGCGC
This sequence comes from Gammaproteobacteria bacterium, assembly GCA_003165495.1. Lineage (GTDB taxonomy): Bacteria > Pseudomonadota > Gammaproteobacteria > Steroidobacterales > Steroidobacteraceae > Bog-1198. The sequence goes on from PMMB01000245.1 coordinate 6,355, forward strand.
CGCCACCACCTACGCCGCAAGATTCTCGCGGGTCTTGAGGAATTCGATCTCCGGCCACCGTTCCTCGATCAACCCGAGATTGATTCGCGTGGGCGCGAGGTACACCAGTTCACCGGCATGATCGATTGCGAGATTGTCATAGGCCTTTGCTCGAAACTCGCTGAGCCGCTTCTCGTCGCCGAGGCTTACCCATCGCGCCATGGCCACATTGATCGGCTCGAACACGCACTGCACGCTGTATTCGTCCTGCAAACGAAAAGCGACGACTTCGAATTGCAGTTGGCCGATGGCGCCGAGAATCAAATCATTGTTGCGCAGCGGCTTGAACAGCTGTGTGGCGCCCTCCTCGCATAGTTGCGACAGGCCTTTTTGCAAGGCTTTCATTCGCAAAGGATCCTTCAGAACCGCGCGGCGAAACATTTCGGGTGCGAAATTCGGGACGCCCGTAAAGGTGAGGTCTTCACCCTCGGTGAAGGTATCGCCAATATTGATGGTCCCATGGTTGTGTAGCCCGATGATGTCGCCGGCGTAGGCCTCCTCCGCTTGGCTGCGGTCGGCAGCCAAAAATGTCAGTGCGTCGGCTATGCGAATGTCCTTGTCGAGGCGCACATGATGCAAGCGCATGCCGCGCGCATACCGTCCGGAACATAGGCGCATGAACGCGATGCGGTCGCGATGCCCGGGATCCATGTTGGCCTGAATCTTGAAAACGAAACCCGTGAGCTTTGGCTCGTCGGCGTCGACTTGCCGCTGCAGCGTCGGACGCGACTGCGGTCCCGGGGAATGCATCACGAATGCCGACAGCAATTCTCTGACNNCCGAAGTTGTTGACGGCCGAGCCGAAGAAAACGGGCGTCTGTTTCGCGGCACGATAGCGCTGCAGGTCGAAGCGGGGACTGGCGCCGCGGACAAGTTCCACCTCATCCAGAAACTCTCGGTACCTCGGCCCAAGAAATTCTCGCGCCCCGACGCTCTCGATGCCGTCGATGGTCTCGTGGGTTCCTACCCGGCCCTTCTCCACCGGAACGTATACATAGATTTTATCTTCGAGCAGATGATAGACGCCGAGCAGATCGCGCCCCATGCCGATCGGCCAGGTGATCGGCGCACACTGAATTTTCAAAACGCTTTCGATTTCATCGAGCAACTCGATCGGTGCCCGGCCGTCCCGATCCAGTTTGTTGACGAAGGTCATGATGGGTGTGTCGCGCAGCCGGCACACGTCCATGAGTTTGATGGTGCGATCTTCAACGCCCTTGGCGCAGTCGATGACCATCAAGGCGGAATCGACTGCCGTCAGCGTGCGGTAGGTATCTTCGGAAAAATCCTCATGACCCGGAGTGTCGAGCAGATTGACGATGCAATCTTGGTAGGGAAACTGCATCACCGAGGAAGTCACGGAAATGCCTCGTTGTTGTTCCAGGCGCATCCAGTCGGACGTCGCGTGACGGGTCGCCTTGCGGCCCTTCACGGTCCCCGCCATCTGAATGGCCCCGCCGAACAGCAGCAGCTTCTCGGTCAAGGTGGTCTTGCCCGCATCGGGATGGGAGATGATTGCAAAAGTTCGTCTTTTGCTGATTTCCTCGGCTAATGGGCCGCTCGACATGTACTCGTACCTGCTCAATGTGCTTTTGGCCCTCGGACGCGTGCAGGGCAGCCGATTAGTATAGTGTGCCGGCAAGCGAGACGCGAGACTGCGAGGCGCAGGGACGGTAGGACCTTTATCTAACTTCCGGCAGCAACACTCGTCGCAGCACCGCGGCATCTTCGCGGCCCGCGGTTGCCTGATAGTACCCGCGCCGCACACCCACCTGCTCGAAGCCCATCGACTGATAGAGGCGAGCCGCGGCCTTATTGGACGGCCTGACCTCGAGAAACGCTGCGTACATGCCGGAGGCGCGCGCCCGGTCCAAGAGATACACAAGGACCTTGCGAGCCAAGCCGCGGCCGCGATATTCATCGCGGATGCACACGTTCAAGATATGTGCCTCGCCTGCACCGGCGGACATGATGCCGTAGCCGGCCATGTCGCCGCCGACGTCGGCCACGCGGCATACATAGCCCACCCGCAAGCAGTCGCGAAAAATCCCTTCGCTCCAGGGAAACTGGTACGCGGCGCGTTCGATGGCCACGATCACGGGTACATCGAGTTCGTGCATGGGCCTGATCTCGACCGAGGCAAACTCGACTTCCTGTTTGACGCTAGACACGCGCGCATACCTCGCGGGCGAATTTCAAATCCTCCCACGCTTTGCGCTTGTCGGTCGGCGTGCGCAGCAGGTAGCCCGGATGATAGGTCACGACCAACGGCACTTGGGAACGTCCGAAGCGATGCACCTGCTGCCGCAGCCTGCCCAAAGTCACGCTCGTACGGAGCAAGTTCTGCGCCGCTATGCGCCCCACGGCCAGCATGAGTTTCGGCTTCAACAGCGCGATCTGCTGTTCGAGGTAGGGCAAACACTCCGCGGCTTCGCTTGGGGTGGGATCGCGATTGCCGGGCGGCCGGCATTTCAAGACGTTCGCGATGTACACCTGTTCGCGCGCCAAACCGATCGCGTGCAGCATGGAATTCAACAGCTGACCGGCCCGGCCCACAAAAGGCTCACCCTGGCGGTCCTCATCGGCACCCGGCGCTTCGCCGACGATGAGCCATTCTGCCTGTTGGTTGCCCACGCCGAATACGGTTTGCGTACGCGTGTTACACAGCGCGCAACGCGTACAAGCGGCCACTCGTGCCCGAAGCTCCGGCCAATCGACACCGGCCTCACGGGCCGCGGCAGGGTCACGGGGCACAGCGGCGTCGCGCGGTGCAACTGCGTCGGCCGCAACTGCCGGCGCTGATTTGCCGCGCGCGACCCAGGTCTCCAGCCCTAAGGCCGCGAGGTAGTCGTGGCGCAGCGCCGGATTCATGCTTGCGGCGCGCTGCGCGCACGCCGGCGCAATTTGCGATAAACCCACAACGTCGGCGCCGACAGGGCATAACACCCGAACAGCAGCAGCAAACTGATTGCCGGATGTAGGGCGATGGCGACGAAGGCAAGCGGCACGATCACAATGTGCGTGAAGCGCACTCGTGCGCCGGGATTCACCTGCTTGAAGCTGTTGAAGGGGAATCGGCTGATCATGAGCGCGCCGGCAACGGCGGTGACCAGGAACGCCAGAATCAGACCGGGCAACCCGATATTCGTTCGATCGCTCGCGAGCCATACCAAGGCCGCGACGACGGCGGCGGCCGAGGGGCTGGGCAGACCCTCGAAGTAATGCTTATCCTGGGTAGCAGACCTTGAATTGAAACGGGCCAGACGCAAGGCTGCTGCTGCTGCGTAGAAAAAACACACCAGCCAGCCCAACCTGCGCCACAGCGGCCCGTACTCGGCAATGCGCGCAACGCCCCACTGGTAGGTGACGATGGCCGGGGCGACGCCGAACGACACCATATCCGACAGGCTGTCGTACTCCTTGCCGAACGCGCTTTCGGTGCGAGTCCAGCGCGCCACGCGTCCGTCCAATCCGTCGAAGAACATGGCAACGAACACGGCAACGCCCGCATACTCGAATTTCAAGTCGATGGCTGCCACGATTGCGTAAAAGCCGGCGAACAATGCCCCCGTCGTGAGCAGGTTCGGCAGCCAGTACACTCCTCGCGGCCGCGCTATTGGGTCGTCGTCGTCACTCATGAGCCGCCATAATACCAGGGGTGCTGATGTAAGATATGCGGCCATGCGCTTATCTCAAAACCCGATTTCGACCCTCAAAGAGGTGCCCGCCGACGCGGAAGTGATCAGTCACCGGCTTATGTTGCGGACCGGCATGATCCGCCGTCTCGCGGCGGGACTGTACGTTTGGCTGCCGCTCGGCCTGCGCACTCTGCGCAAGGTGGAACGAATCGTTCGCGAAGAGATGGACCGCGCGGGAGCTCTGGAACTATGCATGCCGACCATACAGCCCGCGGAATTGTGGAAGGAATCGGGCCGCTGGAGCAAGTACGGACCGGAATTGCTGCGTTTCAAAGATCGCCACGACCGCGAGTTCGCCTACGGACCGACTCACGAAGAAGTCATCACCGACATTGCGCGGCGCGAATTGCACAGCTACAANNGGACGAGGCGAGCCTCGCTCAAGGCTATCGCCTCATGTACGAGGCGTACTCGCGTATTTTCACGCGCATCGGCCTGAAATTTCGCGCCGTGCAGGCGGACGGCGGCAGCATCGGCGGAAGTGCGTCCCAGGAATTCCATGTTCTGGCCGACTCGGGCGAGGACGCCATCGCGTTCTCCGACGCCGACGATTACGCGGCCAATCTCGAGATGGCGGCCACCATCGCGCCGACCGCGCCGCGCCCGGCCGCCACAGAACCGCTGACCAAAATACCTACCCCGAACGCACGCACCATCGCTGAGTTAAGTGCGCAACTCGGCGTGGATCCCGCGCGCTGCGTCAAGACCCTGCTGGTCGACGGCAGCAACGATGACGTCGTCGCCTTGGTTGTCCGCGGTGACCATGAATTGAATGCAGTGAAGTCGCAGAAATTACCCGGGGTTGCCAATCCGTTGCGGATGTCGAGCGCCGACCGGGTGCGCAAAGCCACCGGCACCGAGCCCGGCTTCATCGGACCCATCGGTTTTGCCGGCAAGATCTATGTAGATTATGCCGCGGCTCATTTGGCGGATTTCGTCTGCGGCGCCAACGAGAAGGATATGCACTTTCGCGGCGTGAATTGGGGACGCGACTTGAAGGATCCGCAACCCGCCGATATTCGCAATGCGCAACGCGGCGACCCGAGCCCCACTGGCCGCGGAACTCTGCAGATCGCCCGCGGCATCGAGGTCGGCCACATTTTCCAACTCGGACAACTGTACAGCGAGGCCATGCATGCCAGCGTGCTGGATGAGCAGGGCAAGGCATCGACGATGTTCATGGGCTGTTACGGAATTGGAGTCACGCGAGTCGTTGCCGCGGCCATCGAACAGAATCACGATGCCAACGGTATTCTATGGCCCGAAGCGATTGCACCGTTCCAAGTTGTCCTGGTGCCGATCAATTACCAGAAATCGACGCGCGTCCAAGAAACCGCCGATTCGTTGTACGAGCAATTCAATGCGGCCGGTATCGATGTATTGCTCGACGACCGGGACGCCCGTCCGGGCGTCAAATTCGCCGATTCCGAGCTCATGGGAATTCCGCATCGGATCGTGATCGGGGAGCGAGGCCTCGCCGCGGGGAATCTCGAATATCGCCACCGCAGCGAGACCGAATCGACGGAAATCCCCGCGACGGACCCGGTAGGCTATATTCGACACAAGTTAAACAGCTAAGGATACCGATGCGGCGGCCGCTGCGCGCGATACTCGCCTGCGTTTTCGCGGCTCTTGTCTGGTGCGCTGCCGGAGCCGCCCGTGCGGATCAGCAGCGCGATCCGGAACTGAAAGCTCTGCTGCAAAAGATCATCGGCAGCTCCGATTGCTTC
>PMMB01000271.1 GCA_003165495.1 Gammaproteobacteria bacterium
AGGATTTCGCGGATGCTCGGCGACGGTTCGCCGCGCGCCAAACACCCGAGCAGGGTGGCGGATTCGACATCGCACTGATCGCTGTCGGCGCTTGTCTGCCGCGCTGGTTCATGAAGGATCAGCACGTCGATCTGGCGGAGGCGGTGCAGATCCACCTGGATCTCGGCGCGAAACGCAGCGTGGGTGTGCATTGGGGAACATTCGCGCTCGCGGACGACCCGATCGATCAGCCCCTTCACGATCTGGCAGGCGCCCGCCGCGCCAAAGGCGTATCGGAGGACGCATTCTTTTTGCTGCCCGTCGGCGGGACGCGTCAATTGCCGCGGCGCATTGGGGCAAAGTGATGACGCAAGCAAGGCGATTCGACTTGGCGGCCGCCCCATGTCTTTATTCGACGACAATTTCCGTTTTGATTGCATTGCTCTAGAATTCAACGCGCGATGAGTCACACATTCGAAAACGTAATGCATCCGCTGCAACTCGGCGAGGAGTTGATCGCGGCCGGCGTTGATGAACTATTTCGCCGCTGGCAAGCCTCGGCAAATGCCATCGGTAAGTTTTGCACCGGAGCGGAACGTTGGCAGGCAGCATTCCGTCAGATGCAGGCGCCCATCAATTTGGCTGAGATTCTCCGCGCCCGCACGATTCTGTAGATAGCCCGGAAACGCCGCCCGCCGGTCCGGGCGATTACAGCCCGTTCGGAACTCCATTTTTGATCTGCGCCCAGTCCAGATCGCGGCGGATTCGGTTGTGGTCGTCGAGGTGCAATTTGCCGGTTACCCCCGAGATCTCACTCGCCTCGGCGGGGGACTTCGAGCGCAACGCCGGCACCAGGCGGAAGGCGTCGAAACCAAACGCATACAGGCGATCGCGGCGTGCGGTTCGAGCCGGCCACGCCGCGCGAACGCCGTCGCGAATCTGAGCGGTCACCGGATCGTTCGCGAGCATCCACGGCATGTCGGGAAACAACATGCCGTCGAGATCGCTGTTCGCGACCGGGTCCGGTTCGAAGCTGTCCGATGTGGAATACACCGGCACATCCCCGGCATAGTGGAATTTCAGCTGCGGCAGGATCTGGCGAGCGACGCCCGCGTTGACGGCGGCCACGAATACGAAGGCGGCGTCCGTGCGATGCGTGGGAGGCTCGCCCTTGACGACGTGCACTTGTAGAACCTGCTTGATGACGTCGGAGAAGTCGACTTGAGCTGTCTCGTAGCGCTGGCTGTCGAGCACGGTTCCCCCGAGACGCGAGAGCTCGTCGGCAAAGGCGGCTGCGACGCGATTGCCCCAATCGCTGCCGGGCACGATAGCCACTCCATTGAGCCTGCCGTCCGCGACGGCGCGCCGGGCGACGATGCGCGCCTCGTCCTCCGGCGACAGCGCAAACTGATAAAAATTGCGCGGTGTGCTCATCGATTCACCCAGAAAATTCAAGGCCAGCACCGGGGTGCGTCCGCCGCTCAAGGGCACCACGGCGGCGACGTCTTCCTTGGTGAGCGGACCGACGACGAAGCCGGCGCCTTCTGAGATGGCTTGGGCGTAGGCGCTGTCCACCGATTCCGCGGCCACGTCGTAAATTTTCAAGCGCGGCCGGGTCGCCGGATCTTGTTCGAGGTAGGCGGCGATGAAGCCGTCGCGCACGGCGACGCCGATGAGCTCGGCACGGCCCGACAGCGGCAGCAGCAGCGCGATCTGATCGGGAAATTCCGTCGCGGCGGCAATCTGAGTCGATGCCATCGCCAGCACGCTGTCGTTCGCCGGATGCTGCGGGAAGAGGCGCTTCCAAAGGGCTAAGCCCGCGGCTGCGCGCATGGGATCGCGAGCGAGTGCGACTGCGACAGGTCCCAATTCCAGCCATCCGACGACGACAGGGTCGCTTTTCGCGGGCGGTATCAACGACTGACCGCGTTCGGCGGCCTCGCGAATCTTGTTGAATAGCTCCGTGCGATTCGCGCGCAAGCTGGCCGGATCGTTAAGCCAGCGCTCGCGCTCGACCAGGGCGCGCGTACCTTCGACCGGGTGTCCGGTCAGAAATGCGCTGCGGCCGCGGATCCACCAATAATTCCGTGCCTGATCGCCCGACGTCGGCACCGCGATTTGATCCAGCTCGCGAATGGCGCCGGCGCCGTCGTTCTCTGCGTAGGCGATCTCCGCCGCGACCAACGCACGCGCGGCCGGCAGCCGGTTGCGTGCGTCCGCCGACACGGCTGCGAACGATTGCTTCGCGGCCTCGATATTTCCCGCCGCCAGCCATTGTTCGGCGCTCAGCAACTCGTAGTTATCATGGTCGGTCGGCAGCTCGGTTGCGAGTTCCGCGTAGGCCTGCGCCGCCTCCGCATGCTTGCCTTCGCTACTTAAGTGCTGCGCACGCCCTTGTTTGTCCGCCGGGGTCGGCTCCTGCTTGAGCAGGCTGCACGCAGCCAATATCAGCGATACTGTGAGCGCCGCATACAGCGGCAGCCGTGGACGTCGAGAGTTCGCTGCCATACCCTTCAGCTCCTGGATCTTCATATATAGGCGCGGATTATAATGGCACACGAGGCGGCAGGGCGGCTGTATGTGGTCGCGACTCCGATCGGCAATTTGGGTGACCTCAGTCCTCGGGCGCGCGCCGTGCTGTCGGACTGCGCGCTCGTTGCGGCCGAGGACACGCGCCATACCGGGGTACTGCTTAAAGCTTTCGGCATTCAAACGCCGCAGCTGTCGTTGCACGATCACAATGAAAAACAGCGTGCGAGCGACATCATCCAGCGTCTGCGGCAAGGCGACTCGGTGGCGCTGGTCAGCGATGCCGGCACGCCCGCCATCAGCGATCCGGGCTTTGAGTTGGTGCGTGCGGTGGCGGCGGCCGGTTTCGAGATCATCGCGATTCCGGGGCCATGCGCGGCGATCGCTGCGCTGTCGATCGGCGCACTGCCGACGGATCGCTTTTGTTTCGACGGGTTTCTGCCGGCGCGCGGTGCCGCTCGCCGCAAGCGGCTGCAGTCGCTCGCGACTGAGGCACGCACTCTGGTGCTGTATGAAGCGCCGCATCGTGTGCGCGAGACGCTCGAGGATTGCGCCGCAGTTTTCGGCGACGAGCGCAGCGCCGCGGTTTCACGTGAAATCACCAAGATGCATGAAATGACGTATCGCGGTTCGCTGCGCGAACTCCTCGCACGAGCGGGCGCGGACGCCGATTTCGGTCGCGGTGAAATCGTCTTGCTCATCGCCGGAGCGCCGCAACAGATCGCATCCGTCGCGCGCGGCGCCGACGGCCACGGCGGCGCGCTCGACCGCGTGCTCAAAATACTGCTGACGGAATTGCCGCTCAAGCAAGCGGCGCGCCTGGCCGCGCAAATCACTGAGGCGCGCGATAACGAAGCCTACAAGCGGGCGCTGCACCTCAAACAGGAATTCGCCTCGCATTCATAGCCACATCTCGGTATGGTGCCTTCCTAAGAGTCGGCCAGGCAGTCGCTGTGTGCGCAAGCACGTGGAGGAAAGTCCGGGCTCCATAGGGCAGGGTGCCAGGTAACGCCTGGGGGGCGCGAGCCCACGGAAAGTGCAACAGAAAGATACCGCCTAAGTGCCGCGCAAGCGGCGCCGGTAAGGGTGAAATGGTGCGGTAAGAGCGCACCGCGCGGGTGGCAACATCAGCGGCACGGCAAACCCCACCTGGAGCAAGACCAAATAGGGAAGCACGCGGCGCATGTCGGCCGCACCATGTGGCCCACATGGGGCTTCCGGGTAGGTCGCTAGAGCTGCGCGGCGACGCGCATCCCAGAGGAATGACTGTCCAAGACAGAACCCGGCTTAACGGCCGACTCTTTTCTTAGCGCTAACACGCCCGCGTTGCGCCCATATCGGGATCATCGTTGGTCAGCGCTGTTTTCCGAGCACGATCGCGGATTTTAGCCGAAGTTCGCGGCTTTTCGCTCCTGCAGCAAGCTTCAGGAAAATCTCCTAACAGTCTGATTCAAAACAAACTCGAAGCGCAGGCATGCGCGCGCCTTGCAAAGTGTGACCTAAGTCACTGTCGGCACGGGTTTTTTTTAACTTAAGGCGTTGACAGTGCGTCTCGGCGCTCCCTATAGTGGTGTCCGGTGGGAAATTGTGGGAGAGAATGGGTCTTGAGGCCCAGACAAACATGTTTCGTGGCGCCAATAAACTAACTCTCGATGTGAAAGGCCGGATGGTCATGCCGACCCGGTATCGAGAGCGGCTGCAAGAGCTTTGCGGCGGCAAATTGGTGGTCACGGTCGATAAAGACCAATGCCTGCTCATTTATCCCTTGCCCGATTGGGAAGAGATCGAGCGGAAATTGATGCGATTGCCCACGTTGGATCCCCAGGCGAGGCGCTTGCAGCGGTTGATGGTCGGTCACGCCACGGATCTGGAGCTGGACGGGCATGGGCGCGTCTTGCTGCCGCCGAAATTGCGGGAGTTCGGCCACCTGACGCGCGACGCCATGCTGATCGGTCAGGGATTGCGGTTCGAATTGTGGGATGAGGGGCGGTGGAACGAACGGCGCGACGAGTGGCTGGCGAGCGAAGACAGCGCCGATTTGTCTTCCGAACTTGAAACGCTGTCGCTGTAGCCGGTCGGCGCAGTGAGCGAAACGGACGCGGGGCACACGCCGGTACTGCTATCTCAGGTACTGGCCGGGTTGAACATACGGGCGAGTGGCACCTACTTGGACGCCACTTTTGGTCGAGGCGGACATGCAGGGGCGATTTTGCAGAACCTCATCGCGAACGGTCGTTTGCTATGCCTCGACCGTGATTCCGTGGCCATCGCGGACGCCAGTGCGCGCTTCGCATCAGATCCGCGCGTGACGGTTTTTCTCGCCCCGTTTTCCTCCCTGGCGCAATGTGCGGACCAGGTCGAACCCGGTCTCAAGTTCGACGGTATCTTGTTCGATTTGGGCGTGTCGTCACCGCAGCTCGACGACGCGACGCGCGGCTTCAGCTTCATGCAGGACGGGCCGCTTGATATGCGCATGACGGCAGGCTCGGGCATCAGCGCCGCCGACGTCGTCAACGGCGCCCCGTTAAACGAACTGATTCGGATCTTTCGCGAATACGGCGAGGAACGCCTGGCGCCGCGCATCGCGCGCGCCATCGTGAAGGATCGAGAAGCGCAGCCCTTCGAACGTACTTTGCAACTTGCCGAGATGATCGCGCGAGTAGCCCACAGCCGCGAACAACACAAACATCCGGCCACCCGCGTATTTCAGGCATTGCGCATCCATGTGAATCGCGAGCTCGCCGAGCTCGAAGCCGGGCTCGATGCCGCGCTCGCGCGCTTGGCGCC
>PMMB01000051.1 GCA_003165495.1 Gammaproteobacteria bacterium
AGCGTCACCGCGCTAACGCGCGACGACGCTTCACCTTACCCATCGGGACGGCGGGATTCGAACCCGCGACCCCCTGAACCAGTCTCCCTAGTGACTTGATAGCCAAATGCTTTTCCGAGGGCCCGCGCAAGCTCGCGACCCGCCAGGTCGCGAGGCAACTTCATGCCGCGATGACCTCGTCGCGAACAAAGTGCAGTCGAATGGCCGAGGGAGCGTCGGGACCATCGAAGTGACAGTGCACGGCGTCACGGATCGCCTCACGGAGTGCCGGCAAGTCGTCAGCCTCGGTGACAATCGAAGCTCCGAGCGCCCGAGCAACGTAGCCTCCCTCCGGAGCATCTTCGACCCCGGCGGCCACCCCAAACTCCCCCACTCGTGGCCGGGTCAAACTCCCCCACCCTCAGGCGGCGGGACTGACCGAAGTTAGTTGATAGTTCCCCGCTTCGCCGCGCGCGCGGCGGCTTCTTTGAGCCGCCAGCTCTTGCCGTCGAATTTGAGGAGATGGCCATGATGCATGAGGCGATCAAGGAGGGGCGTCACCACCACCACGTCGCCCAGCAGTCGGGACCAGTCCTCGACGGGCCGATTGGACGTGATGATCGTGGAGGCTTTTTCGTGGCGCGCCATGATCACGTCGGCGAGTTCATCGCCGGCGTTGGCCGGCAGCTTCCGGAGAAAGAGATCGTCGATGAGCAGGAGCTCGGCGCCAGCGATTTGCGCGCGCAGCTTCCGGAGTTGGCCGAGTTCCCGCGCTTCGGTGATGTCTTCGAGGAGTTGATGCGCTTCGCGGTACAGGACTTTGTAGCCACCGTTCACCGCGGCCGTTGCGAGGGATTGGGCCACGTGACTCTTCCCCGTCCCCGGCGGCCCGAGCACGAGGACGTCTTCTTTCGCCGCGATGAATTTCAGCGTCGCGAGTTCGAGCACGTCACGTTTCGGCAGCCGCGGATTGTAGGTCCAGTCGAAGCTCGAGAGATCTTTGCGATCGGGCAGGCCCGAGAGGGTGTGGCGCCGCTCGAGCAGACGGGAGCGCCGCCGGTCGAGCTCGTCCTGCACGAGCCACGATACCGCTTCGAGAAAATCCATCTCGTGCTGCGCCACCTGCAGCGCGCGGGCTTCGAGCGTGGCCGTCATACCGGAGAGGCGGAGCTGGCGGAGCGCGCGTTCGAGTTCAGGAATCGACATGGGCATGCGGACCGTCCGGTGAGAGTGAGGGGGTGTGGGTTTCCCAAAACGCCTGGTACTCGGCGATCGGGCGGATGACCGCGTCGGCTTGGCACAGCGGCGACTCGGGGGATGCCGCGTGCAGCGCACGCGTGGTCGCGAGGCGCTCCAGCGCGCGTTTGACCGCGGCGTAGGAGTAGCACTCGGCGTCGAGCAGTCGGGCGCAGACGGCGTCGACATCGGCGCGCGGATAGGTGCGCGTGAGATTGGTGAGCCCATAGATCGCGCGCTGGCCTGGCCGCCCGAGCCGCGCAAAAAGTTCTTGGGCCAGTGCGCCCGTGCCCGGGCCGATGTGGTGGGCCTTGCTCAGCAGTCGCGCCGTCTCACGCGACGGATTGAAGAGGCGATCGCTCGCCTCCAGATGAAAGCTCCCTTTGCGTAGCGCGGTCTCGTGGCGACGGACCACCTGTCCGGTGCGATCGAGGATCTCCAGCTCGCGATCATAGATGCGGATCATCACGACGCTGTGCGGCGGGGCCGGCAGCGCGGCGTAATACGAGGCGCCCACCTGAATCAGTCCGCTGTCGTCGACCGTGCGACTCTCCTGTTTGAAAAAGCGGAATCGCGCGGCCGGCAGCGGCCGGAGATGCGGGAGTTCTTCGCGGTAGAGTTCGAGCACCTGCCGCTTCTTCCGGCCGTGGATGCGCGGCGCCGCCCAGCGCTCCTCCCACTGCACGAGCCACGCGTTCTGCGCCTCGAGGGTCTCGAAGCGTTTCCCGATGAGCGCCCCCTGCGTGTGCTGGATCGCGCTCTCGACCGTGCCTTTCCGATTCGGATCGCGCACGCGACATTGATCAGCGACGACGCCATAGTGCGCCAGCAGCGCCGCGTACACCGGGTTGAGCGTGGGCTCGTACAGATCCGGCCGGATCACGCCCTCGCGCAGATTGTCGAGCACCACGTACTCGGCGCAGCCGCCCAAGGCGCGAAAGGCCTGCTCATGTAATTGGGCCCAGATCTGTTGACTCGTCTTCCAGACCGTCGTCCGAAAACTTTTCCCCGAATACTTGAGCGTCATCACAAACAGCAGCGGCCGCTTGTACGTGGTGGGTTTGCCGGGCACGAGGGTCAGCGCCGCCTGCCCGTAATCGACCTGCGCCTCTTCGCCCGGCAGAAACTCCAGCACATCGAAGCGCTCCGGCGCGCGCGCGCGGAGCTTCGCGACGAAACGCTTCACCGAGTTGTACCGGTGCGCGAAGCCGTGCGCATCGACGAGCTCTTGGTAGATGCTCACCGCGTTGCGGCCAAGCTGGACCTGCGCCTCGATCCACGGCCGGTGTGCTTCGCACGCCGACGTCGCGACCGCCGTCG
>PMMB01000299.1 GCA_003165495.1 Gammaproteobacteria bacterium
TCACGTTCGTCGCAGATCCCTTGGTCCACAAATTGCCCGCAGGCGCGACGCTGATCGCCACCAGCGTGGTGGCTCCCTTCACGGTGCCGTTCAAGCTGGCATTGGTGCTGGCCATCGGTCTCGCCATACCCTATGTGTTGTTTCAGGCATGGGCGTTCGTCGCGCCCGGGCTGTACAAACATGAAAAAAAGCTCGCCGTGCCACTGCTCATTTCCAGCGTGCTGCTGTTTTACCTGGGCGCTGCCTTCGCCTATTACGTGGTATTCCCCGTCATGCTGAGTTTCTTCGTCGCCACCACTCCCCATGGCGTGCAGATGATGACCGACATGGGCAGTTATCTCGATTTTGTGATGGTCCTGCTGCTGGCATTCGGTTTGGCCTTCGAAGTTCCGGTGGCTACTGTATTATTGGTGTGGACGGGGTTTGTAAAGCTCGCGACACTCAAGAAGAATCGCGGTTTCGTGTTACTCGGGATATTCATCTTTGCCGCCTTCGTGACGCCGCCCGATGCCGTGTCGCAGAGTGCGATGGCGGTACCGATGTACTTTCTGTACGAAATAGGGATCATCATGGCCGGACTATTGCTCAAGGACAAAATAGCGGCTCGCGCCAAAGAAGAAGCAGAACAGGCCGAGCGCGAAGCCGGAGTCTGAGTTGAGTTCCGGCTTTTTCGGGCATCCGCGCGGCCTCGCCACGCTGTTCTTCACGGAGATGTGGGAGCGATTCACCTACTACGGCATGCGCGCCGTGCTGGTGCTGTTCTTGGTCGCCAATGTCTCTACCGGCGGCTTCGGCATCGACGACAAGACGGCCACGGCGATCTACGGGCTGTACACCGCGGGTGCGTATCTAGCAGCGCTGCCGGGCGGCTGGATCGCGGATCGGCTGATCGGTGCGCAGCGCGCCGTGCTCGCGGGTGGTTTGGCCATTACCTTCGGCAATGCGCTGCTGGCGATGTCCACGAGTCCGCGCGGATTTTATATCGGCTTGGTCGTAATCGTGCTCGGCGTAGGATTGCTGAAGCCCAACGTCAGCGCCATTGTTGCGGACCTCTATCCGGAAGGCGGCGCACGGCTCGATTCCGGATTTACGGTGTTCTATATTGGAATCAATGTCGGCGCGTTCCTGGGACCTCTTGTCACCGGTGTGGCTCAAGTATATTTCGGTCTTCGCGCCGGGTTCGCGGCGGCCGCGTTCTTCATGGCCGTCGGCGCGCTGCAGTTTTATTTGACACGACGATATTTGGGTGCTGCCGGTGCCTACACCGCATCCACTGCCGCGCGCGGCTCGGGCACGGCGACCGGCGCGGGTAAGGCCCTGGCCCTGCAATGGCGGTACTTGTGGGTGGCAGTCGGCCTGTCGACACTCGTGCTGGCGGCGGTGAGCTTCGGCTGGATACCTGTGAACCCGGTCCGTTTGGCGCAAGCCGCGACCTATGCGATCGCCGGCATGGCTGTGCTGTATTTTTCGTACTACTTCATCGCGGCGGGCCTCACGACTGAGGAGCGTAGACACGGTATTGTGCTGGTGGTGTTGTTCGTCGGCTGTGCGTTGTTTTTTTCGGGCTACGAGCAGGCCGGTTCATCCCTGAATTTATTTGCGGAGCGGTATACGAATCGGACGATGGAGTGGGCGCACTTCACCGTTCCCACGGGCTGGTTTCAATCACTGAATTCGGCGTTCATCTTCATGTTCGCGCCGTTCTTTGCTTGGGCTTGGATCGCGTTGGCCAAGCGCAATCTCAACCCGTCGGCGCCGGCGAAGTTCGCCCTCGGCGTCATGTTGATGGGTTCGGGGTTTCTGGTCATGGCGGGGGCGGCATCCCTCGTCGCGTCCGGATCGAAAGTGTTGCCGTACTGGTTGATATCGACGTACCTGCTGCACACCTTCGGCGAGCTTTGTTTGAGTCCCGTGGGCCTGAGCTACTACACGAAATTGACTCCCAAGCGCTTCGTGGGGCAAATGATGGGAATGTGGTTCTTGGCCATGTCCCTGGGTAATCTCGTGGCGGGATTGATCGCCGGCGAGTTCGACGCCGACAATGTGGCCGCAATGCCGGGGCAATACATGCATATCGTTTATTTCTCGGTGGGTTTGGGCGCCGTGCTCCTGATCCTCAGCCGTCCTGTGAGGAAATTAATGGGTAACGTGCAATGACTACTGGCGCAGCTCCGGCTCCTCAGCTCACGCTCAAGGCCATCCTTCTTTCCATTATCCTCACGGTCATCCTTGCATCCGCCAACGCGTACGTGGGATTGTTCGCCGGAATCACGGTGGCCACCGCGATTCCGGCCGCGGTCATCTCGATGGCGGTTCTGCCGCTGTTCGGGCGACCCAATATTCTCGAGAACAATATCGTGGCGACCGGCGCCTCCGCCGGCACGTCGATCTCCGCAGGCGCGATCTTCACCTTGCCGGCACTCATTCTTCTGCATCACTGGACGAGTTTCGATTACTGGTGGACTTTGGCCATCGTCGGCCTCGGCGGCTTGCTCGGCGTGCTGTTTTCGGTGCCGCTGCGCCGAACGCTGATCATCGAACAGAAGCTACGGTTTCCCGAAGGAATCGCGGCGGCCGCGGTGCTCAAAGTAGGCGCGAATCCGGGTATGGGAGCGAAATTTCTCGCGCTTGCGGGCATCGTGGGCGGTGGATTCAAGTTCATTACCTCGGGATTACGGTTGTTGCCCGAGACGTTCACGATCAAGGGTTTTATCGGCGAGCGCGGCATCGCATTCTTTGGCTATGGCTTCTCACCGGCATTGCTGGGAGTCGGATATATCGTGGGACTCAATGTCGCGATCTTGATAGCGGCCGGCGGCCTGTTTTCTTGGTGGCTGGCAATCCCCTTGTACAACAGCTTTTTCTTCAACCACGACCCGGTGTTGCTGCACAAGCTCATCGGTCTCGATGCCGAAGACGCAGCCTTTGCCATTTGGCGCGCCCAGGTGCGCTATATCGGCGTCGGCTGCATGTTGACGGGCGCACTCTGGGCGCTCTGGTCGCTGCGCAACTCCCTGTGGTCGGCCGTCCGCAGCGGCCTGAAAGTCGGTGCACGAGGGTCCGCCGAAATACCGCACACCGAGCGCGATCTACCGATGGGTGCGGTGCTTATCTGCATTGCGCTGTTCGTCGTGCCGCTATTTTTCTTGTACTACCTGGTGGTAGGCAGTATCGGCGTCGCGCTCGCGATGGCCGTGATCATGATCGTCGCGGGCTTCTTGTTTTCGTCGGTCAGCGGTTACATGGCCGGTCTCGTTGGATCATCGAATAATCCGGTCTCCGGTATCACGATTTGCACCATCCTGTTCGCCTCCCTGGTTCTCATGTGGATGGTGGGCGGCAAATCCTCGATCGGCGCCGTAGCGGTGGTATTCATCGGCGCGGTGGTATGCAACGCAGCGGCAGTGGCCGGAGACAATCTGCAGGATCTCAAGGCCGGACAGTTGGTCGGGGCCACGCCCTGGCGTCAACAGGTGATGCTTTGCATCGGCGTGGTGGCTAGCGCGGCCGTGATGGCGCCCGTGATGAACGTTCTTTTGTTTGCCTACGGCATCGGCGACCCTGCGCATCCCGGGGTCAAGGCTCTGCCGGCGCCACAGGCTAACTTGGTCCGGTCGGTTGCCGAGGGCATGTTCGGCGGCACCTTGCCGGTCGGCATGATTGCCATCGGTGCAATCGTAGGCGCGTTGATCATTGTTTTG
>PMMB01000050.1:0-4854 GCA_003165495.1 Gammaproteobacteria bacterium
ATACTACCAGCCCTCTTGGGTTCAGGCGCCCAGATCCCAAAAACACAGCTCCCTTCGTCTAGTGGCCTAGGACATTGCCCTCTCAAGGCAAGTACACGAGTTCGAATCTCGTAGGGAGCGCCATATCAAAGCAAAAGGCCGGTGCATCGCCGGCCTTTTGCTTTGATTTACCCTACGAGATGAGAACTCTCGCGGGCGATCAGCCCGCGCGAGTTCGACAAATCGACCGTCCGGGCGATTTGAACGCCGGAGGCCTTGCCGACGGCGGCCCCGAAGGGGCGAGGCGCACAGCGCCGAGTAATCTCGTAGGGAGCGCCATTAAATCAATGGGTTATGCGTGCGAGGCGCAAGCCGTCGTAGCTCACGCGGATTCCCGTCCACGTCGTCGGCAATGAGAAATGAACGCGCTTGCCTGATTGTCTGAAGTCGTGACCTTCGCCGACGGCCGCGCCAAGTTCAACACACCCAAGGCACGGCGCCGAATCTCACCGTGCCCGTCACGGTGACATTCGATTCGCCGTTGGTCGTGAACGGCACGCTGGTTGCGACCCGCATTTGGGCCAGCAGTCAGTTGCATGTCGACACCAGGAATGGCGGCCGGCATCCTGAAAACGATCTTCGAGGCGTAAACTGCGCTCCACGCAAACCCGCGCCCACAAGAACATCAGCGCTGGTTGCGTGTGCGATGCATCAAAACAAACAACGCGGGAGAGAACAATGAACAAATTGATTGCCCTGGCGCTACTCATTCCGGCGATCGCGGTCGCGAACGGCCCGTTTGACGGAACTTGGAAAACGCGGCTCGATTCGATGCAAGTTTCGGGCAAGCCTGATGTTTACGAGTTCAGCAACGGCATGTATGACTGCAGGAGCTGCGTGCCGCCTTACAAAATCAAGGCCGACGGCACGGACCAGCCTGTGCCGGAGCATGATTACTTGGATCATCAGGCGGTGAAAATATCGAGTCCGACCTCGATTGAATTCACGAACAAGATGGCCGGCAAGGTCACGTCCACACTGACGCTGACGCTATCGGCCGACGGCTCGAAGCACACCGGCAAATTCACGAGCTATGTCGGCGAAAAGCCTTTCAGCGGCGAGTTCACCGAGAAGCGGGTTGGCCCGGGTGCCGCGGGTGCGCACCCGATCTCGGGATCCTGGATGCAGGACAGCTTGGCCGATATGTCGGATGTCGCGCGGACCGTCACGCTGCAGTCGAGCCCCAACGGTCTTAAGATGATATGGAACGGGCAGACGACCGACGCGAAGTTCGACGGCAAGGAGTATCCGACCGTCGGTGATCCGGGCAAAACGATGGTCACGCTGAAGAAAATCAGCGCCACCCAGATCGAGGAAACCGATCGGCGCCGGGGCAAGGTATTCGACATCATCGTCTGGACGGTTGCCGCCGACGGAAAGACGATCAACGTGGTCGACACCGATCCTCAGCACGGGACTAAGACGACATATACCATCGAAAAGCAATCCTAGCGCGCGACGATCCGGGCGGGTGCAGGTCCGACACGGAACCGGCACCCGCTCGCACCCCCACCCCATAGCGATACACGTTTTGACCGCCGCGATAGCCGTTCATCGGTGTTCATCCAGGCCTCGCGGCGCCGGCGTTGTCGAGCAAGCGGTTGCGCCACCACGCGATGGTGTCGCTCAAGCCCTCATTCAACGTGAAGCGCGGTCGCCAGCGAACTTCGTCGCGCAAGCGGTGTATCGCAGGCACCAGCAGCAAGGGTTCATGGGGCGGCGCAGGCCGCGTGCCGAGGCGCAGCAGATCGGGACGCCCGATCTGCCGGCCAATGCGCTCGACGAGATCGGCCAGCGCGATTCTCTCATCGGACCCGATGTTCACCGGGCCTTCGAATTCCGAGTCCAACACGGCCGCAAACGCGGCCCCGACGTCGGCGACATGAAGAAAACTGCGTACCTGTCTTCCGTGCGAACACGGCGCTTCGCGGTTCAGCAGCAGATTGCGAATCACGGACGGCACCAAACGATCCGGGTGTTCGTGGGGACCGAACTGGAAAAAAATGCGTCCCCACGCCGTCGATAGATTCTCTTGGCGCCCGAATTCGGCCAGCGTCGTTTGCAACGCGATCTTGCAGGCAGCATAGGGACTTAAGACAGCAGCCGCGCCAGCCGGGGAGGCACCTTTGTCGTTCGCCAGCGGGCTCAACGCTTCGTCGCAAATCTCCACCCGCGACCAATCGTACTCCGCGCAGCTCCCGGCCATCATGGCGCGACTGCCGCCATGCGCGCAAAAACGGCGCAGCATGTGCTCACTCGCCGCCGCCCAACGAAAATTCTCCGCGCTGCTCCAATACTTGCCGGGAGTCGCGATCCAGGCGAAGTGCAGCAAGTGAGTCGGCTCGATCTCGCTTATCAATTCATCAATGTCCGCTTCCTCGAGCAAATCGGCGAAATGAATCCTCGCACCGTGCAGTTGCTCGGGGACTTCGCGACTCGCATCCCCGGTTAGAACCGCATGGACCTCATACCCCAAGCGCAACAGCGCCGGGACGCTCCAGCGGCCGATGAAACCCGCCGCTCCGCTGACGAGTACCCGCTTTCCCTGCATCACACGCCGCTCTGCGCGCCGAGCAGCGGATATGCGGCATCGCGCGCGGAAATCACCGTTGGCGTCAACGGCCACTCTATGGCGAACGCGGGATCGTTCCAGCGAAGCCCGCGGCTCGACTCTGGCGCATGCGCCACTGAGATCATGTAGTACACCTCGGTGTGGTCGGTGAGGCTCACGAACCCGTGCGCAAATCCCGGCGGAATGAACAGCGAGCGGCGATTGTCGACGGTCAACTCCGCTCCTAACCAGTGCCGGTAAGTGGGTGACGATGCGCGAATATCGACGATGACATCGAAGATCGCGCCGGCCGTGCAGCGCACCAGCTTGTGCTCCTCATGAGGAGCGCCCTGATAGTGCATGCCTCGCAACGTGCCTCTGTGGGCATTGTACGACACGCTGCACTGTCGCAACTCGGGTCCCAACCCTCTTGCTGCGAACTCCTCCGTACAGTACGACCGGGCAAAAAAGCCCCGCTCGTCCGTGAACCGCTGCATGTCGACAACGTAGGCCCCGGACAACCGCGATTCAGTGAATATCATGGGCGCGTCACGGGTAGACACGAACCACGGGCACGGGCGTGACGAACCGGCCACCCCACTCGTTGATTCCCCGCAATTGAAGACGGATTTCCTCCTGCAGATTCCACGGCAGAATCAATACATAGTCGGGTCTCGACCGCAGCAGCGTTTCCGGCGATACCACCGGGATGTGCGTACCCGGCAAGAACTTCGATTGCTTGTGCGGATTGCGGTCCGCCACCTGAGAAATATCGGCCGGCGTCACTCCGCAGAAATTCAGCAAGGTATTACCCTTCGCGGCCGCGCCGTACGCCGCGACCGTCTTGCCGTCGCGCTTCGCGCCGGCGAGAAATGCCAACAATGACCGCCGGCAGTTCTCGACGCTTTCCGCGAAACGCAGATACGTGGCGAGATCGGTCAGACCCGCTGCGCTCTCCTCTGCACGCAACCCGCGCAGCAAGGCGCTGTCTTCGAGATCCGAGCGATTCGAGTGCGAGGCAAAGATTCGCAACGACCCGCCGTGCGTCGGCAACTGTTCGACATCGTAGATCCGCAGACCATGGCGACTGAATACCTGCTCGATGGCATGCAGGGAAAAATACGAGTAGTGCTCGTGATAAATGGTATCGAATTCGACGTGTTCTATCAGTTCGAGAAGATGCGGAAACTCTATCGTCGCCGTGCCCGTGGGCTTGAGCAGCAGGGCAATCCCGGCGACGAAGTCATTGAGCAGAGGGACATGCGCCAGCACATTGTTGCCGACGATCAAGTCCGCTTGCCGGCCGTCCGCGACCAGATCCTTGGCCACGCTCTCGCCGAAGAATTCCACCAGGGTGGGAACGCCGATTTTTTCTGCGGCGGCCGCGACGGTATCGGACGGATCGATGCCGAGAACCGGCACTCCCATGTTGATGAAATTCTTCAGCAGATAGCCGTCGTTGCTCGCCAATTCGACTACCAAGCTCTGCGCGTCGAGCGCGAATCGCCGGCGCGCCATGTCGCAGTACTCTTTGGCATGAGCCAGCCAGTCGTCCGAATAAGATGAGAAATACACGTAGTTGCCGAACAACTCCTGCGGCGCTACGTCATAGTCCACTTGCACCAATTTGCAGGATTCGCAGACCTTGGCGCGCAGCGGATAGCGCTTCTCCTCGTGCGCCGTGTCCAAGGAAGCGATGAAGGCATTCGACGCAGGCTGCAATCCCAAATCGGCCATCGTCACGGTCAAACGGCCGCCGCATGCGCGGCAGCCGGTCACTAGCCCTACCATCGCGCTATCCCTGCCATCGCAATCCCTGCCATCGCGTTCATCCTTCCCACAGTTTCCAGGGCGCGGCGCCGCTCTCCCACAGCGAATTGAGGTGTTGTTTGTCGCGCAGCGTATCCATCGGCTGCCAGAAGCCACGGTGCACCCACGCAGCCAATTGACCGTTCGCGGCCAGACTCTCCATGGGCTCCTTTTCCCATACTGTGTCGTGACCGTCGATCAGTTCGAGCACGCCGGGCTCCAGGATGAAGAAGCCGCCGTTGATCAGGCCACCCTCTGCCGTAGGCTTCTCCTCGAACGAGACGACCTGGGTGCCCTGCGTGACGATACGACCGAAACGCGCCGGCGGCCGCACGCAGGCCACGGTGGCCTTGCGACCGTGAGCGGTGTGGAATGCGAGCTCCGCGCCGATATCGATGTTGGCCAAGCCGTCTCCGTAGGTCATGCAGAACGGCTCCCCGGCATTCAGGTATTTG
>PMMB01000050.1:4916-8643 GCA_003165495.1 Gammaproteobacteria bacterium
AAATAATTCGCAAAATATTCCTTGACGATGTACCCCTTGTATCCAAGGCATACGATGAACTCTCTGACTCCGAATGACGCATACAGCTTCATGATGTGCCAAAGGATGGGCTGCGTGCCGATGTCCACCATGGGTTTCGGGCGCGTGTTCGACTCCTCGGCGATGCGTGTGCCCTTGCCGCCGGCGAGAATCACGCACTTCATAGTGATCGCTTCATCAAGTCACGATACCGCGCAATCTGCGCCTCGGAAAATGCCAGCATGTTCTCCCCCGCCGAATGGGCCAAGTACCAATCCGCCGTCCACGACAGCGACTCGCGGATGTCGAGCCTGGGATGCCAGCCGAGCGACTGCCCCGCCAGCGCCGACGACAGGGTCAGCGCTTGCGCCTCCCGTGGCTGCGGCGCCGGATCGCGGACCCATCCGGGCTTACCTGCAAATCGCGCCCCGAATGCGTCCACCACCTCGCGCACCGTGCAAAAGGATGCCGGGTTCGGGCCGAAATTAACGGCGCGCGGCGTCTTTTGCGGCGCCTCCACCAGGCCTTGCGCCAAGGCCAAGTAGCCTGACAGGGGATCGAGCACATGCTGCCAGGGCCGAATGGCATCGGGGTAGCGCAGGATCACGGATTGCCCGAGCTTAAGCGCCCTGACACAGTCGGGCATGAGACGGTCTTCCGACCAGTCTCCGCCCCCGATGACATTACCCGCCCGAGCGGTGGCGATGGGGGGGCCGTCGGTGAAAAAGCTATCGCGAAAGCTCATCGTCAGTAATTCGCTACAGGCCTTGCTGTTGCTGTAGGGATCATGGCCGCCCAGACGATCGCTTTCGTCGAAGGCGCGGCCCTCGCCGTGGTTCTCGTAGACCTTGTCGCTGGTGACGACAATGACGCACTCGAGATGACGTAGAGACCGGCACGCCTGCAACAGCGAGGCGGTGCCCATCACATTCGTGGCGTAGGTGCCGAGCGGATCGCGGTAGGACTCTCTGACCAATGCCTGGGCCGCCATGTGAATCACGATTTGCGGATCGGCTCGCGTCACGGCTTCATCGACGCGCCGTACATCGCGGATATCGGCAATCACCGAGTGCGGCGTCCTGCCGGCGGGCGCCGCGGCGGCGACGATGCTCCACAAATTGGGTTCACCGGCCGGAGGCAGCGCGTATCCCGTGATCTCGGCGCCCAAGCCCTTGAGCCACAGACTCATCCAGGTGCCTTTGAAGCCGGTGTGTCCGGTGAGCAGCACTCGCCGACCGCGCCAGAACGCCGCCATGGTGTCGGTTTTTGTCATCGGTGCGCTGCTAGCGTCCATCGGGCAGCCAGTAGGATTTCAAAACGCGCAAGGTTGAACCTACGCGCCGCAATCCCAACGCGCCGCCAAGCCGAATCTGAAGATTCAAGAATTTGCGCAAGCCGCGAACCAACATGAAAACATCCTTGTATTGCGCGCGGCCTTGGGTGCTATAGGCGATTTTCAGCGCATCGCACACGATGGCGACCGGCAGTTTGTAGAGCCGTGAGCGCGCCACGAAAGGGTCGCGCACGCGCGCCGCGAACCTTTGGTCTGAGCTCAGCAACCAAGTGGCCATTCGCTCCATGACGAATATTTTCATCTGTACGTTGGCGCCGCCGCGGTAGGTCGTCGGGGTGCGCAGCGCCTCGCCGAGCGCATCGGACGGCGTTTCCGCAATCGCGAACATTCTTTCGTTGATCGCGAGCCACGCCCGCCAAAAGCGCGGTTTCGCAATGAAATAATTCGAATGCACGGTGTTTCTCGAATCGGACACCAGCGAGTCCAGATCGTTGGGCAAATCAAGCCGTTCGAGCAATTGCTTGGCGACATTCTTGAGTCCCGGGTGTTCGGCGTCGCCGTGTTCGAAGACGTTCAGATAATAGGCGCTGTTGTGAATGCTGGGACTCAAGAGTATGACTTCGGTCGCGGCGCCCGCGGCGAGAATGAACTCGCGCACTACATCGGAATTCAAGCCGGTCTTGAGCTCGAATTTCGGCGACAGAAAGCCGTAAAAGGCATCCTCATCCAGCACTTCGTTGAGTAGAAATCGCCTGATCGGCCAGTATTCGAACCAATCCGGTCGCTCGTTGGCGGAGTTGTCCAAGACTTCGAAGCCCGGATCCAGCTCTTGACGCGAGGTATAGTGGTTCAGGATCTGATAAATATGCATGGGATGCATCATGCGAAGGATACCGGCTTCCGGGGCGCGACGCATTCAATCCGGGCCTCCGCCCACGGCCAGCCGCGTCAGCAATTCCAAATATCGCGCTTGGTAGGTGTGCATCGCGTAGCGAGATTCGACGTGTGCGCGCCCGCTCGCGCCGAAGCGCGCGCGCAGCTCGGCCGATTGGATCAGCGATTCCAAATGGCGCTCCCACTCATCGGCGGTCCGTGCGTGAAAGCCGTTGAAGCCGTCGATCACCGCCTCGGTATTGGCGCCGACCGGCGAGGCCACGCATGGCAATGCGGCGGCCATGTATTGCAGCAACTTGAAAGCGCACTTGCCGCGCGCCCATTCGTCATCGGTCAGCGGCATGACGCCGATATGCGCCTTGGCCAGCGCCTGCGCTTCGGTCGCCGAGCTCCACGCAATTCGTTCGATGTTGACCTCGGGCCAATCGGGAAAGCGAGAGCAGATGACCCTCATTTTGAGCGTCGGGTAGCGACCCATCAGGCGCGCCAACGCAGGCCGAATCATCTCCAAATAAACCAGGTTCTCCGGACTGCCGATCCAAACGATGGTCGGCGGATCGGCCGATGTGGCTGTCGTCGGCAGATAGACGGCGGTGTCGATCGAGGTGGGCAAAATCGTGATGGACCGCGCCGAGGCGCGCGCGACGCCGGCCAAGACGTCGTTGCCGGCGGCGACCACGTCGACCCAGCGGCAGGTGGCGGCGAATTTTCTTTTGCGCCACGGCGAGTCGTTCGCCGCCTCGCCGAGCCGGCGCGGCTTGCGCACGTAAATGGCGTCATCGACGTCGAATATCCGACGCCGGCTGACCGAGGCGAACAGCGACGCCTCCAGCGCGCTTAATTTGATTTGGTGCAGCACCACCACGTCCGCCTCGCGCAGCAGCGAGCGGCGCTCCCAGGTTCGAAGCCCGTAGCGGCCGCTGGGAAATCGCTCCGCCCGCGCCTGCCAACCGGCCGCCTCGAGCGTGCCGATGAGTGTGCGCATGCGGTGCCGGAATGACGGCTGCTCGAGATCGTAACCCAATAAAACCGCTTTCAACATGTGCACTGCGCCCGGTAGCTTTAGGGTCGCGCCGCGTGTTGCGCCGATTCGACGAGATCACCCAGCGCCTGCATCGCGAGTTCGACACCGTCGGCGAGCCCCAGATGGGCGGCGCGCCCTGCGAGCGCCGCGCGCTGCGGCTCATTCTGCAGCAGCCGGTCTGCGGCTTGCACGATGCTTGACGCGTCGAGAGTTGCGGCCACAGCCACACCGGCGGCGACGCAGCGCCGTGTGCGTTCGACTTGATCCTTGGCAATGGGAACCGCCACGCAGGCATTGCCGCAGGCAATGGCCTGCAGCAACGTCGAACCGCCGTTGGCAACGATCAGGCGCGCCGAGTGCATGAGTTCCGCCAAGTCGGCCTGCGGCAGTGGCCCGAGATGGTGCCAATTCGGCTCACGGACGGCGTCGATCGCACCGGCGTCGCCCGGCCCCACGTACACCGTCGCCACTCCGCGCGCGGCGAGCGCGCGCGCCGC